>CAZKIZ010000194.1:0-5261 GCA_964552935.1 uncultured Rhodohalobacter sp.
ATTTTGCTGATCTCAGCTTGCAGGATGTCCGCTGTTGTGGTGCAGAATTCAGTATGAGAAACCGGTTCGCAGCTGAACAGATTGTAGACATTTCCGCGTTCAGAAGTCAGCGCTACCTCCGTTATTTGCCGGGCACAATCGTCTACATGAATCAGGCTCATCATATTCTCACCGTCTCCATACTGCCTGATCTTTCCGGTTTGCCGGAACGGTTCTACATAAAACTGCTGAAACCATGAGCCCGGCCCAATCACCCACGGCGGACGAACAATAGAGATTGGCAGGTCTGAACCGAGATGTTCAAGGAACGGATATTCCGCCCGAATATAGTCTTTCTGAAAGGCGATTGGATTGAGCGGCGCGGTTTCATCAACAACGGCTCCATCGCAATCACCATAGACCAGTGTGCCGGAAACGTAGACGAGATGGGGAGGGTTTTTGATCGATTTCATCCATCGGATGAGCTTTTTCGAAGCCAGGTATCCCCGCCATCCGGCGATGTAGCGCGTTAGCTTTCTCCGGCCGGGAATCCTGGCAAGGTGAATAATCGCTTTGGGAGGATTCTCATCAAGCAGGTGCCAGTTGAACGAGCGAATATCTGCGCGAATCGTGTGCAGGCTTTCACTTTCGGGACGCGTTCTATGCACAGCAGCAAGTATATTCTGCCCGCTCTTTCTGAGTTGATCGATAACCGCTGAGCCGATAAATCCCGTGCCGCCCAATACCAGCACGTAGGAACCCGTGGAAGGAATACCAAATTTACTGAAACTGAGCCGCGACGTTGTCTGTTCTTTTTCCATGATCAAACCTAACAGAAAAACGGTATCAAAGGTTTACCTGGAGGAGGGACTCTGTTTCAAAGAGTTTCCGGGCGATCTGAAAGGGATGATCGCTGCCCGGGACCGCGTCGCCGCTTTTCGGAAAGCCAATCAGCCGACAGAAATAAGTGGCTGGACTGTGACTCCGGCAGAAGTTGTGAAGACAGAAGAGGAGGGGAACCGTTTCTCGATGCCGGTATACGAGGGGCCGCTACTTTCAGAGATCACCGGCCGGAAAGAGATTCTTGAAATTACAGAGATTCTGTTCGAATGGTACGCTTTCAGCACAGAGCGAAGTTCATCACCCATTGTCCACGGGGATCTGCACGGCTCGAATATTATCATCAACCGAAGGAAGAGAGAGATTGTATTGATCGATCCGCTTGCCAGGCCGGGAAGTGCAGAAACTATCTGGCTCGACGTGCTGATCTACCTTGTCAGCCTGGAGTTACAATCTGGTAAAATGAGGCTTTTATCATCAGAAGCGGCAGAGATTGTATACAAGGAGTTGATTGAAGGATCAGCTGATCTTCAAAATTGGCGAATAAAATATCGACAAGCACTTCTCCTCCTCCGCCTCTTTCTGATGAGTTCTGAGCGCTGGGTGACGAAAATAAAATCGGCGGCAGCCCTGTTTCGGGTGGTGTTGAGTCAATAGTTTAGAAGAAACAATTCAGTCGCTTTATTAGTCCTAATCATTTAACTTAATATCAATGACTTAGGGAAATGGGTATCTTTTCTTCGGCAACCATCCACGAACGAATTCAGCCAGAATGAGCAGAGATGGGAATATTTCAGTTCAACCGTTTGACGTGTCAAGGACCGACTATAGCAGTACGGATTATTACCAGGTAATGTGGCTAAAACAGGGGTTTGGAACCGTTGTCGTAGACCTGGAAGAATTTGAAGCCAGCCCGAATACTATCTGTTTTTTAACTCCGAACCGGTTCATACGTGTATCATACAAATACGGTGTAGAAGGCTGTATACTTAGCTTTTCAAAGGTATTTTTCCAGGATTTGGTACAGGTAGATATGAATATTAAAGAAGCCGCTCTTCTCTCTTTGTTCGAGCCAATCCCTAAAATTATTTTGAGCCCGAAAATTGGGGAACGGGTTCACCATATTGCTGAAATGATTGACGAACTTTGCGGATCGGAGATTCCAAACAAAGAAGCCGCAGTTGCATCACTCTTTAAAACCTTGTTGATCTATTGTGACAGTAAGTGCAATATCCGTTTAAACGGAAATTTAAATCAAAACAAAATTCGTTTGGTTACCACCTATAAAGAGCTTGTTGCTAAACATTTCACAAAAACTCACCTGGTGAATGAATATGCTAATATGATGAATATTTCTCCGAAGTATCTTAACCAGGTTGTCAGAGAAATCCTGGGTGTAACAGCAAAATCAATTATTACTGAGCAACTCTTGATCAAAGCCCGTCATGATCTGAAATTTTCAAACCATAGTGTGAAGGAGATCGCTTTTGGACTGGGATTTTCCGAACAGTTCCACTTCAGTAACTTTTTTAAGAGAGAGTTTGGGGTTTCGCCTTCAAAATTCAGACATAACTGACCTTTTTATATGCATTTCTTCCTTTTTTGCATGTCCTGACCTTGTTTCCTCATCTATATTCAGGCTTAAGAGTACTGTGCTTCTTTTAAAGGAAAGTGATCTGATCATGGCTGGATTGTTAGAAAGCAGGATTTGATCCACGAGTCACAAACAACTAAACAAAAAAATAACTGGAGATTGGTATGATTAAATACAAACCACTAGTATCAACTAAAAGAGTGATCCAGGGCCCCGTGATCAACCGGTTGGGCCTGATTGTACTGTTGGCAATATTCTTATCAGGGTGTAACGGAAATCAGCCAACAACTGCCATGGCAGAACTAAACATGGATAATGAAGTCCGAACAATGGAGGCATTTGGGGATAAAAAGTATGAGGGTGTCGATTCAGATTTAATTAAGCTGGTAAGGCGAGCAACGGCCCGGTATCATTCCACAACACAGGCTGTTCGTGCCGGTTACGAAGTAGCTGGTCATTGTGTGGAAGACCCCGAAAAGGGCGGAATGGGCTACCACTGGGTTAATCAGTCTTTAGTAGATCCGGTTTTTGATCCGGCGAATCCTGAAGCTCTTCTCTACGAGCCGGATAAGAACGGAAATCTGAAGCTTGTGGGGGTTGAGTATATCGTAATCGATATCGGACAGAATCATCCACATTTTGGAGACTATCCATTTGATGTAGGTGGCACTCCGGTTCCTGTAGATCACTATAGTCTGCATGTATGGCTTTATAAAGACAATCCAAAAGGGATGTTTACACCCTACAATCCAAATGTTACCTGCAATTAATCAGGTTTAATTTTACCCGGTTTAAGAACACATCAGGAAATATTTACTTGGTGTGTTCTTTTCGTTCTGCATAGTTATTGGCCAAAACTTTGGATTGATAAAAACACCTAACTTCCGCTCGCTCTCTTCTCGCTATACTCTGTCTGCCAGCCAATAACGTTCATGCAGTGAACAAAGAGTTTTTCGAAACGTCTGGAGACCGCCGGCCGGTGATCATTGGTGTGAAGCTTAATGCGGTGCTGATCCCACAGCAGCCCGCCCTCTCCGCTTTTAAGCCCTCTCTTTTTCCAGCCGCGGCTCATCATCCACATAACAGCCGAGTTCAACAGGTCCAACATCCCGCCGCTCTTTTCGGTCGTTATTTTCGGCTGCTCAGAGCTGAATCGGGGTCTGTTGGGAAAGATTTCATCTATCCATCTGTTTACATTCCGAATATGCGGTGTATCACTGCTTCGATAGATCTCTTTCAAAAAGAGCAGCTGATGAGCCGTGTAGTAATCGCGCTGCCACTCAATCGTAAGCGCAGACCGGTCGAGTATGTAGTTTGTACAGAGTGTACCACCGCGGCCGGTAAGCTTCCCAGTCAGACGTATAAACAGATATGTGAGCCAGGCTCGGTTCTCTTTTGTGATAACCATCAGATCGAGGTCCGGATCATCACCAAAACCGCTTCGGTGAACGGTTCCTCCGGAGTAGTAGAGCGATTTTACCCAGGGGAGTGATCCCAAAAAACGTATTAAGCGATAATGATTTTTTCGTGTAATATGATGCCGGTTTTGATGGAGCTTCATAGGAGCGGAACTGCTCACACCCTTCAGGGAAAAAACGGGCCCGGTCTGTGAAAAAATCTCTGGAAATCGTCTCACCTGTGACGTAACCTTTTTTGAAAACCTGTTATAGCTCAATGAATGTAAATGCAGTGAATGATAGAGTTTCCTTGAGCTGATACCTGATCTGAATGTTGCTGCATAACAAATTCCCGCTATGATACCACGGTTCTCAGCAGAGACCGATGACGCCCTGTAGGTTTCGTTTTTATTTATTGTATCGGGAAATGAGTAGACCGGTCTGTGCAGCAGTTTGTCTGTAATCTCCTGCATCCGATCGCGATAGCGCTCCGCCGCGTAGTGCTTTCTAACATGATTAAACGCATCACTTTGATGGGCAGTTTTTGGATCAACCAGCTCGGTAATAGCGTTGCTTATCTGTTCCGGAGAATCGGGGTCAGCGGACGCTGCAAATCCGCCCGAAATTTCCATGAGTGCAGGGTCTTTTGAGGTGATCACCGGGATACTGTTGGACAGGGCGTCCAGTACAGGAATCCCAAACCCTTCAATGCGGCTCAGCATCAGCAGCCCGGATGCATTTTCGAAACACTCTTTCAACTTTTCATTGGGCAGATATCCTTTGTGATGTACGCGGTCAGAATCTGCCAGGAGATGCTCAAATCGGCGGCGAAATGATGCACTACAGTTAAACTTCCCTGAAAATACAAGGGTTTGATCGTGATTTGCGGAACTGAGGTTAAATCCGCGGATAAGTTCAAGGACTCCCTTTTTTGGTTCAATGTTTCCTACACAGAGCAAGATTTTCTTTTTTCTGTTTTTGCCATCTTCCGGTAGTTCAATCGGAGGTGCAGGCGGATGGACCAGTATCTTCTCAGAAGGAACATTGAGGTTGCTGCAAATAGACTGTTTGGACGCCTGGCTGACCGTCAGAATATAGCGGGCATTACGCAGAGTGTGGGTAATCCTGCGACTGTACCACAACACCATCTTCCGGCTGTAAAATTGCGGATGCGTGATGAAAGAGATGTCATGAATGGTGGCCGCCGCCGGGTAAGGCCAGCCGGGGGGTATAAAGTAATTAGGGAAAAAACTGAAGTCCGCGCTATAGTTCGGCCTGTTACCCTGAAGTTTAAGGTTGATAAGCCTGTGAGGGTTGATGACCGATTCGGGTACTTCTTCCTGGCCGGGATGCCAGCATCCTTCGGGTACGATTATTCTGTGCTCTTTCGCAAGTTCTTCGGCCAGAGCTTTTGCGTAGCGTCCGGTACCGCCGATGTTACCGGCTACGGT
>CAZKIZ010000194.1:5361-6571 GCA_964552935.1 uncultured Rhodohalobacter sp.
TTCGTAACCAAAATCCCTGATTGAAAACCTCACCCTCTTCATACCAATATTTTCTTAGGATTCTCGCCTATGCGAAGCCGTACCGGGTGAAACTGGCATTTGCGCTTCTCGCATCAGTATTAGCCACGCTGGTCTGGCTCGCCGTGCCGCTCGGGCTGCGTGAACTGCTCGATGCCGTATTTGACGAGGGAAACCGGGAGCTGCTCAATATTGTCACCCTGGTATTAATCACTCTCTTTGTGATGCAGGCGATTCTCGGTTTTGCAGGCGGCTACCTGATGGACTGGGTGGGAGAGAGGATGGTAACCGATCTGCGCAAGCAGCTCTACTCTCACCTGCAGAAGATGAGCCTCAGATTTTACTCGAACCGAAGGCTGGGTGAGCTCACTTCACGGTTGACAAACGACGTGGCCGCCGTAAGGGATGCGGTCACGGGCACGCTGTCGGAGGGGCTGACGCAGTCTATCAACCTGTTTGGATCGGTTGCGCTGATGCTATGGTTAAACTGGCGGCTCAGCCTGATCATATTTGTAACGGTGCCGGTGATCGCCCTGGCTGTAAAATATTTTGGTCACCTGATCCGAAAACTTTCACGCAAAGTGCAGGACCGCCTGGCCGATACAACTGCGATTGCAGAGGAAGCACTCAGCGCTATTCAGTCGGTAAAGTCCTTCGCCCGCGAACAGTTTGAGACCGACCGCTACGACAGTAAAGCGGAGGAGCTGTTTGATACGGCCCGGCGAAAAGTCCTCTACAGCAATCTTTTTTGGTCGTCCGTAGCGGTGATGTTTCTGAGCACGCTCATCATCATATTTTGGTATGGCGGTACGGAAGTTCTGGCCGGACGACTCTCTGTCGGTGACCTGGTCGCCTTTATCTTTTTTGCCTTTAACATCGGCCGGTCACTCAGCGGAATGGCAAGAATCTACACCATTTTCAGCAGTGCGGTGGGAGCGTCTGAAAGAATATTTGGCCTGCTTGATGAGGTGCCGGAGGTGAAGGATGCACCCGGCGCAGCAGAACTTCACTCCGTTGATGGCCGTGTTGAGTTTGATTCCGTCTCCTTTTCATATGATGATGGCACTCCTGTTTTGAGGGAGATATCGTTTGAGACATCTCCGGGAGAAATCGTTGCTCTGGTGGGCCCCAGTGGTGCAGGGAAAACCACGCTACTGAACCTCATCCCCCGATTTTACGATCTGCAGATGGG
>CAZKIZ010000195.1:0-6569 GCA_964552935.1 uncultured Rhodohalobacter sp.
GGCGTGTACGCTAACTTTTTCCGTACTATCCGATACCAACCTATCCGCAAGCCCTTACTATTCATCCAAAGAGAACGTAAACCTTCCCCCCTCCATATTTATACAGAAGTCAGCTACAAAGCGCATCCGGCTGAGAGCTCCGCCCGTCTAGCACATCCACATCTTGATCATAAAAACTCTCTCCGTCGGCTGACGGAGAGAAATTGAAAAGCGTACGGCCCCGAAGAATATCGGAAGCGGTATTTCGCATCCATTTTCAAATACTAAGTCCTGCCTTGAATAAATCTCTATTCAACAGCTATAGACACTGATCAAGATCTGCATTATTCACAATTATTTGGGATTCTGCAAACACCCAAAGCGAGATCGTTTTCATTGGCCAGGATCTGAACAGGGAGTGGATCAAGAAGAAGCTGGATAACGCTGTAACCTCAATTTCGCTCGAAAGAGCGGAATAACCCTAAGTCACTGTGCATGGAAGGGTGAAGCCTTCCATGTTCTTTTTGCATCATTTGAAATGAACCCTCAATTCATACAATCAAACAATCAAAAAAAAGGCGCCGAAATGTACGACCAGGCAGTGAATGTATGAGGCTGAGAGATTCAACACTCGAATGGCTCGTGACGGGCGGGGGAAATCACTAAAGCTATATTGCCAACTGCCTGATCCGGAAACGATTCAAATCCCGTAATGTTTAAATGAGTAAAAAATATATTTAGTATAAGCTAAATATTGATTAATTTAGCCTAAGCTAAAAATTATAAATATGCGTGCCTAAACTGTAAGCGAGATTCGAAATGTCAACAAATCTTTGAGATCAAAAGGATTTATAATGAAGATTTTTAATAGTACAACCATTGCAGTCGTGCTGTTGTTTTTTGGCCTGGGAGTTAATGAATCCCAGGCAATCAACACAGACGAAACCCTGAGGGGTGAAGTATCTGAAGCCGCTACCGGTGAACCGATACCCGGCGCGTCTGTATTAATCGAGGAGTTGAATCGCGGAGCGGCTGCCGATTCAGATGGACAGTTTGAAATATCGGGCCTGACGCCAGGATCATACACGCTGATCGTGCGATCGGTGGGGTATCAAACTATACGTATGGATGTCGACCATCCTGCAGATGAGCCGCTTTCGATCCGAATGCTTGCGGAAACGGTAAGGGGAGAGGATGTAATCGTCACAAGTTCACCACTTGGACGAAATATCCACTACCAGCCGGCGCAGTCGATCAATGCTGAAAAACTGCAGCGAAACGCAGCTCCAAGCCTGGGTGAAATACTGGACGGTAACCCCGGTGTGACCACACGTTCGTTTGGTTCGGCACCTGCGCGCCCGGTGATCCGCGGATTTGATGGCGACCGCGTTCTGGTTATGCAGAACGGAGAACGGATGGGAGACCTTTCGGGAACGGCCGTTGACCATGCCGTGGGAATTGATCCGCTGTCGATGGATCGTGTAGAGGTGATACGCGGCCCGGCCAGCCTGATGTACGGTTCAGGTGCCATCGGTGGAGTGGTGAATATGTTCAGCAACGATATTCCGCGTGAATGGGAAACGGGTACCCGGGCGAACATCGCTACGCACGTATCTACTGTTAACCGGATGGGTGCGGGGCTGATCAATGCCCGCCACGGAGGCGAGAGGTTTGCCGCAACAGGCAGGATGATCTACCGCAACGGGGGTGATCTGCAAACGCCTGAAGGCCGCCTGCCCGATACCGCGATCGACAATCTCAGCTTCGGGGCCGGAGTCGGTTATCGCACGGGTGATTTTGAAACCGGCCTCTCGATGACCGGAATGAACTACACGTACGGACTGCCCGAGGCGATCGACGATATTGATGAATCGATTGAGATCCGGATGAACCGGTTCAACATTCAAAGTATTTCAACAATGAAGATGGATGGGTTTTTTGATCATGCGGAGTTGCGGGTTCACTACTCCGACTATGGACATGATGAAATCGAGATTGAACAGCTGGAGCCCAACCGGGTTCAGGAAGAGGTTGAAATCTCATTCGATCAGCAGACTCTGAGCAGTTCCCTTGTACTGCGCCATCGTCCGCTCGGAGCTATGGAGGGAGCCGTTGGTATAAGTTTCAACAGGTCTCAAATCGAAGTTGGCGGAGCCGATGCGCTTACTCCCAACGCTTCCGGATATTTTCTGGCCGGTTACCTCTATGAAGAGATCACCCTCAGCAGGCCGTTCACACTAAAAACCGGCCTGCGGATGGAATGGAAAGAGACCTTTGTAAAGCCAAATGAACTGTTTCCGGACGAAAGTGAATTCCGGGACAGGAGCGACCTTGTATTTTCGGGTGCGCTTGGGCTGAACTATTCACCCAATCCAAACTGGACAGCCGGCGTGCAGGTAGCCAGGGCGTACCGCACGCCCACCATCGAGGAGCTCTACTCATTTGCTCCGCACTCCGCTGCCGGTTCGTTTGATGTGGGCGATCCAACCCTTCAGAATGAATTCAGTATCGGTACGGATCTTTTCATTCAGCGCCGCGGTGATCAGTTCCGCGGAGAGCTCTCCCTGTTTGCCAATATTATGGATAATTTCGTGGATTTTTCACCTACGGGAGCCGTTCATGAGCCATCCGGTCTGCCGGTGTTTGAGTACCGCTCCAAGGATGCGATCCTTTACGGATTTGAGCTCAGTACCGAACTTGCATTGACGGACAACATCAGTGCGTCGGTCGGTTTTGATTATGTAAGGGGGCACGAGCGAACGGGCGACCAAAACAACCTCACCTTCATCCCGCCGTTTCGGACTCATCTGCAGATGATGTACGACAACGGCACATGGTGGGCCGGCCCGAGAGTGCGTATCGTAAACGGGCAGGAGAGAACTGCCCCGAACGAAGATCCGACCGCCGGCTACCTGCTTATCGGGGGAGATGCCGGGTATCGGCTGGGCCACGGGTTTACCTTTAGCCTGCGCCTCGATAACCTGCTCAACGAGCGATACCGCGATCACCTGAGCCGCGTGGAAAACCGGGATGCCCCGATGCCGGGCCGGAATTTGAATGCGATGCTTCGGTGGGAGTTTTGATCTAAGCCTCCAAGAGTTCCCGAACCCTTGGAGGGTTTTCCCGGATTAAGGGTGTTTATTGCTCAAAAAACCGATGACATGGAAGAACTTCTGCGGTTTTGCCATCCCGGACAAAATGATCTGTTTGATTAGATGTGACGATAAAGCCTTTATCCATATCGAAGAAGTCAAGAGCTTCGAACAGACCATTTAGTTCACGATCCAGATTATCGGGTGTCAGCTCATAGCAAACTTGAACGACCATCTGTATTCTCCCTTTTTCAGAGACCACAAAATCACACTCACCCTTTTCTGAGAAGTAGCAGATCTCTTTAAAACTCCGTCTTAAATGCAGGTAAACCAGGTTCTCCAATATTCTGCCAACATCGTCTGAGAACGATTTTGAGTTTACGTTTACTAAGCCTGTATCTATAGCATACACCTTGCGCGGATTGATGGACTGTTTTCGAACCGAGTAGCTGAACTTTGGAATAAAATGAAGCAGCCAGGTTTGCTCCAGGTGCGAGAAGTACTCCATCACTGTACTGGTGGCTCCAATATCTAAGAGCGATTTAAGTCTGTTTCCGGTTACAAGATTGCCAACATTTGAGATCAGGTATAGTGCCAGTCGCTGCAATGTTTTCACATCCCTGATACCATAACGGGCAGCAATATCCCGCAACAATATATCCTCAAAAAGCTGATGATGAATATCGTCGTTTTCTGTTTTTACAAACTCAGGAAACCCGCCGGTTTCCATGTATTTCTTCAATGAGGCTTCTGATGGTGCGAGTGACTTAAAATCACAAAACTCTTTCCAGGAAAATGGGAAAAGTTCTTTCATGACGTGTCTGCCCGTTAGCTTCGTCCCTAACTCACTGCTCAGCAGTGTAGCATTTGAGCCGGTGATGACCAACTGAAATCCCTCGTCCAGTTTTTGGCGGACATAACGTTCCCATCCCTCTATGACCTGTATTTCATCGAAAAAAAGGAGATTACTTTCTTGTTCCGTTATGATCTGATCGAGGCGGGTGAAATCATTAAATTCCAGCTCATATAGGCGCGGATCCTCAAAGTTGAGATAGAAAGCTTCCTGGTACTTACTTTTTAGCCATTGATGCAGCAGCGTACTCTTTCCGCATCGCCTGATTCCCGAGATGATTAGTGCATGTGATTTCAGCTCAGGCATTGAATTAAGCTGATGCCGTATCATCCCCGAATCCAGCTTCAGCAGGTTACTCTTTTGGGCTTCTGCAACTTCCTTTAAAACGGATTTTATTACCATAGCAATAGTGTTTGATACTAAAATACAATAGTATTGTTTACTAAACAATAGATTTGTTGTTTAATAAACAATAAAACTCTCTGTGTCGATATTCGGTCTCAATTTGATCTTACAGAAACGGGCACCGTCAATTCCATTTTCAAGAAAATGATCTTCAGTTTCAGTCGGGGAACACACAAAATGGAAAGCTTAATCGTATGGTAAAATTGAGATTGTTATTTTTGAATTATCTCCAAAAATTCAAACCCAGTTCACTTATGAAATCAATTCTCAAGGCTACTCTCTTACCGCTCTTCTTTTTTACCATATTGTTTGCTAATCCTGCATTCGCACAGCAATGGATTGCCTCTCCGCAAATCATTGGTGAAGGCGCCGGAAATGAATCCGTCAGCGGATATGTGTTTGATGACGCGAATAGAAACGGAGTGATGGATGAGAGTGACGAGGGAGTATCCGGAGTGTTAGTATCGAATGGATTGGAGTGGGTACGTACTGATGAAAATGGCTTTTATGAGATTGCTGTTAGGGACGATATGGACCTGACCATAGTGCAGCCATCCGGCTGGCGGGTCCCGACCGATGAGCGATTGGTACCTCAGTTTTTCTATATCCATAAAGAGGGCGGTACCGGTTATGAGATGCGTTACGGCGGACTGCCCGATACGGGTCCGCCTCCGGAGCAAATCAATTTTCCACTGACCCGGGAGGGAGCCGCCACAGAGCAGTTTTCGTGTGCGGTGCTGGGAGATCCGCAGACCTATTCCAATGAACAGCTTGGCTGGCTTCGCGATGGTGTGTTTGCAGATATTCTGGAAGGTAATTACCAGCAGGGCGATTGCCTGATACAACTTGGGGATGTGGTTGGAGATGACATGGATCTGCTTAATCGTACGCTGGAACTGGGATCAGTGCTGGGCATGCCGCAGTGGCTGGTGGTCGGCAACCACGATATTGATTTTGATGCACGGACGAATGAGGATAAAGCCGATACCTGGCGGCGAATCTATGGGCCAACCTACTACGCTTTTGAGATGGGAAATGTGCTTTTCGTAGTGCTGGATAATGTCTACTACCCATGCGGTGAGGAAGATGTGGCCAGAGGGCGAATAGCTTGTTCAGATGACCGGCCGCCAACCTACAACGGACGCATCACGGAAACACAATTCACATGGCTTGAAGGTTTGCTTGAACATACTCCTGAAGAGAAACTCATTGTATTCAACAGCCATATTCCCTTTGTATCCTATGTTGATGCCAGAAGCGACAGACATCAAACCGATGATTTGTCACGGATTCACGAACTGGTGGAAGGCCGTGAAGCACTTTCGTTTTCTGGCCATACGCACACTATCGAAAATCATTCACCCGGTCAAATATTTGATGGTTGGAGCGAGCAGACCGGAATCGGTCCGTTACCTTTTCGGCATATTGTTGCCGGAGCAGCATCTGGGGCATGGTTTCAGGGTGATTTTAACGTTTACGGCATACCGATGGCGCTTCAGCGAATGGGAGCCCCAATGGGATATGTTCATATCGACATTGATGGGATTGATTATCAAGAAAGATATATCGGCGCAAGAATGGGCAGAGATCGAGGCCAGTGGATCGGGCTGAATACTCCCGGTTTTCGGGAGTGGTACAATGCAATTACTGAATGGATTTCTGAGGATGCGGCAGAAAGAAATTCGATACCTCCTTATTCAATAAACGATTTGCCAGATACCAAAATTCTGACCCCGGATGATTTTGAGGGTGGAGTATGGCTCACGGCAAATGTCTGGGCCGGCTCGGCAGAAACTGTGGTTGAGGCAACGCTTTCCAGTGGTGACGTACTGACGCTCGAACGTACCCAGCAGGGCGCAGGTGAACGCGACAAGATTGGGGCAGAGTGGGCCGATCCGTTTGCAACCGCCCGTCAGCTTTCTGTAGCCCGGTACGCCTACCAGAGTACTCAAGGTGACGAAAGGGCGGAAGGACATGAGCTGTTTCAGGGGCGCAGAATGGGACCTGCGCCGCCACAGCCTCAAAGCTCCATTGCCAATCGTAACATGCATCTGTGGCGCGTAGCGCTTCCGGAACTACCGCTGGGCGTGCACACGATTGAGGTGGTAAGCACAGATCGTAATGGCCTGCAGTTCACTGATAAATTGACTGTTGAAGTCAGGGAAGAACGTCCGCCGCGTTATTGGAGACATGAGTTGTGGGAGTAGCAAGAGAGGATACTTGAAACCACGAAGTTCACG
>CAZKIZ010000196.1:0-1113 GCA_964552935.1 uncultured Rhodohalobacter sp.
TTCGATGATTTCATACATCTCATTTCGGATACGTTCCACTTCATCGAGCCCTACCTGGTGCACCTCTTCAGCCGTCATCGGCAGAGTGGTGTGATACTCTATCAGGTGATTATAATACGCCTCGCCATCCGGCAGATCTGCAGTCGCGATCGTCTCACGGGCAGCAGGGATATACTCATTAGTTAGAAAATCGGCTAGCGATCTGTACGCCGGCATAACCGACTGCTCAATTGCAGCTCTGCCCTCTTCGGCCAGACGTTCACGATCTGATTCTGATATTGATGAGGGAAAATCCTCAAACGGTTCATAAAACCCGGATTCGATGGGATCATCCACAATTGCCGAGGTAAAATAATGGTCGTAATCATCCACAAAAATTACCGATGGGAGCGTATACCCCTCATCCATTCCGGTTCGCATGTGTTCAATATGCTGATTGAAATAGTCAGGCACAGCTTTCAGGCGGGTGATATAATCTTCGTAGTTCTGAAGGGAATCGAGCGGTACCCGGTTTTCCAGACCGACCAATCGGTTAAAAAAACCACCTTCGTGGTTCATCGGCACCAGATAACTGCGGTATCGGTGCTGATTCACATGATGATCAACCTGACGCTTGAAAGAGTCGTACGTAATCTGGTGACTTAGATCGAGTTCATCGCGGGAAACATCCGACTCCAGCTGATTCTGAATATCACTCCAGAATTCATATCTGCGCTCAAGATCTTCCATTGCTACCGACTGAAGTCTGTCGTTTTCCAAATATTCATCATCATCCCCTCCGCGAAACGGATTTTCACGAATTTCAAACTCTTCAGCTTCATCCATCAATGCGTGCAGACGATCGCTGTTCGATTCTGAATCGCAGCCCGCTAAAAGCATCATAAAACCGGATAAAAACAGAATAAGTACAGGAACTGGTTTCAAATAAGGTGGCATTCTGAAATATTTTTGTTTGTGTTGATTGGCTTTATATATCAAATACAAGTTCGGGGAACCTCTGATATCTTGTTCAATACTTGTGGGTTTTTACGATTGATAGATTTTTACATTCTGAAATCTTCGGATTGTATCCACCATTTTTGAGATGGAAAAACATAATAAAATTCATCAGCC
>CAZKIZ010000196.1:1213-6558 GCA_964552935.1 uncultured Rhodohalobacter sp.
CCCGCCTGGATATACCGCGCCGGGCCTGCCGATCCATCCGCATACAATAGCCTCACAATTGAACCGATTGCAAGCTTGTTCTGCGACGGACCTTCAAGTGAAACCCGGATTCCGCGTTCTGCCGACCGGTTTTCAAAAATACGAGTAGCAGCGGCATTCTGACTCACCGCCAGGTCCACTTTCCCATTTCCGGTATAATCCGCCAGAGCGGCACCCCGCTGTTCACCGTAAATTTTCACGCCGCTTTGGTGGCCCGGTACCGCTTGAAAGTTTCCATCGCCATCCCCTTTCAGCCAGAGTCCGCGTCCGGAGTCGAGGCGTGGTTTTCGCTGGGGATCAGCAACGGCAAAGAAATTCTGGGAGATGAAGATGTCATCCTGACCACTATTGTCCATGTCGGCAACACCTGCGTAAAATCCAGCCGTTAACTGCGTTTCAACCGGCAGAGGTTTTGCTTCAAAACGTTCGCCTTCATGGTTGATGAACACTTTATGCTTCAGCGTATTTGCCTCTTTATGGTTAATCTGATCCGGGTCCGCCCGAAGCATATCGCCGATGGTCATTTCTGAAAACTGCTTGTTTGACCGAACGTGGCGCAAAATATCCTCAATATTTTCATACTCCTCCAGTTTTCTGCGAGGCACATCGCCGCCAATCTGTTCATCGTAATACGTGTCAACGATATCGATGCGGCCGTTTCGGGTGAAATCACCGTAAAAGATTTTGAGCGGGCGGTCCGGGTTCTCAACTCTGTATGGACTGTTTTCACCCCAGTTTGTTGCCACCAGGTCGGGATATCCGTTTCCGTTAAAATCTCCCGCAGCAACGCCTTGCCAGAGCCCATTGTAGCGGTCGAGACCGAGCCCGGATGTCCGTTCGGTAAACCTGCCGCCGCTATTTTCAAAAAGTTTCAGCGAACCCCACTCCGTAGTGAGAATCAAATCCTGCTCACCGCTGTTATTGTAATCGACAAAAAGGGCCCCGGTCACCAGCCCGATATCATTCAGAACAGCCTGGTTTTCTGTGTCGTGAACCAGTGTCCCATTGTCGTTTCTAAAGAGGCGCGAATCGGCATCATAAGGATATTGCCCCGGTTTGAACCGTCCGCCGATGAACAGATCAACCCGCCCATCCCCGGTATAATCTGCAGCCGCAAGCGGCCCGGTTGTTGATAAGATTCCCGGCAGGCTGTCGGCCGACACAACTTCTCCGCCTTCCAGCCGGTAGTGAATGGCAGATGGAACCCTCGCCGACCCCTGTTCGTAATTTGCAAAACCGATCACCAGGTGCGTCTGCCCATCTTCCTTCCAGCCGACAATTCCCGTTTGATCTCCGGGCGCTTCTTCATTCAGAATATCTATATCCAGCGGCGTAAAGTTTCCGTTTTCTACACGATAAATTCCGGTTATGCCTCCTGCTCCGGTCCCAATGATCAGCTCCTCGCGGCCATCACCGGTCAGATCAAGCCACGCCACAGCGGGACCCTGTCTGCTGAGTTCAAAAGGAAGCAGCGGCTGTACCCTGAAATCGTTGAAATCACTCTCATGGTGCCGGTGATTGAGTTGAGCGGTTCGGTCTGTAAATAATGGTTCTGCAGAGTCATTACTGGAATTACCCGGCATGGACGACGCGATGTTATTCTGATCGATCTCATACATCCGGTTGGGCTGAACGTCCATTTCCGTCTGTGATCCATCTGGCCAGGTGATCTGCAGGCGATGATTTTCATTTGCCGGATCAGCCGCAAAAACGGTAAACGGGTCCGATCCGGAGAGATAATCTCCCCCGCTGATGAGTTCTTTGGTTTGATGATCCACAGGTCCGCCGGTGAGTTTCAGCTTCGCCCCGATCGCCTGTGTGTTGGGTGATGTGCCGATCAGCCGAACCGAAATTCGCGGCCCAAGCGCCCTGTTTTTAAAAATTCCCGGTTCATCATTCATCCGGCTTGATACCACATCCAGCACACCGTTGCCATCGAGATCGGTCAGCGCAATACCGAGCGAGATATCTTTTTCGGTGAATCCCCAGTCGCTGCTCAGATCGGTGAACGTAAGGTCACCATTATTTTTGAAGATGCGGTTTTGCTGCAGCAGACGATCAAAATCCTCTACATAATTCCTGTCAGCTCCCCTCGTGGCGATCAGGTGATCGAGCATCTGCCGCTGGGAATCCAGGTTTTGGAAGTCAAATGCAAAGCCGGTTTTTACCAGAAGATCTTCGTAACCATCCAGGTTCAGATCGATAAAACGTGTGGCCCAGGACCATTCTGTGGCGTGAACTCCGCTGTAGTATGAGATCTCCGCGTAGGTATTATCCCCGCGATTCAAGAACAGGGAGTTCCGGTTATAGCGCGGGCGATTTTCATAATTACCCGGAAGAAGCGGAAACGGCTCGGTTGGCAGGCGCATCTGCAGGCGGTCGCTGTGCTTGTCGTTGAGCATCTCTACGGTGAAAATATCGAGGTGACCGTTGCGACCCACATCCGAAAAATCGACCGTCATGGAGTAAAAACTGGAATTTCGCATGGCGAGCGTATCAATAGCGCGAAAGGTGCCGTCGCCCTGGTTCATCCACACGCGGTCGGGCGTCCAGTAATCATTCGAGACATAGAGATCGGGCAGGCCGTTGCCGTTGAGGTCATGAAATTTTGCGGCCAGTCCCCAATCGGGATAGAAACCGAGGGGTGAGCCATCAGAAGCGAGAAACGTATTTTCGGGATCTTCCACTTTAGAAAATGTGCCATCCCCGTTATTGAGGTAGAATTCATCCTCCCGTCCGATTTCATGGCGTTCGGGCGTAAATCCTTCACCGCGGTCAAGGATCGTAAAATAATCGTCATACGGCTGAACGATCTCTCCGTTTTCAACGGTATTCTCCCATGTCAGCTCCCGCACATCAAAAACATCCACAACATTAATCTCACGATAATTTACCACATAGAGATCCAGGTAGCCGTTGCCGTTCACATCAGCCAGCGCCATCGTCATGCTGCCGCGAGCCGGACCCAGCCCGCTGTTTTCCTGGTATTCAAACCGTCCCTCGCCGTCATTCAGGTAGAGAGCATTTTCACTGTCGATGGATGTGATCAGCAGATCAAGATGCCCGTTTCCGTTTACATCGGCAAACACAGCTCCGGCAGAAAGATGATTTGCGTGGGCAACTCCGGCTTGCTCTGTGATATCCTCAAAGCGAAATCCGCCAAGGTTTTTGTAGAGTTTGTTGGGGCCGTCAATCCGGGCAAAATAGAGATCCGGCAGCCCGTTCCCTGTGATATCGCCGGCGGCAACGCCTGAACCGTTCATCAGAACACGGTTTTCGTTCATCCGCTCATCCGAAAGAAAATTATTGATGGTGATACCGGTACGTGAAGACGGAATCATCTCAAAGCCCACCGGCCCATTATCGGAAACCGGCAATTCAGCCCAGCGATATCCATCCTCCTGGTTCCATTCTGCTTCAAAAGAATCTTCACTGCATCCAAATAAAAAAAGCAGCATCAGCACCGCGATGCCGGGAAAGAGTTGTGATTTACTGTTCATCAAGTCAATACATTATCCCGATTTCGCCCCGGGCCGGGTGTAGTTCCCGGATTGGTATTCAAGGCTTAGGTCACGCCCTGATCTTTCATTCCAGTTCAATTGAGACTAATGAACTGGAATGAAAAGATTTAAAGTTGAGGCAAAATCGTATCGTTTATTTCGAATAAAATTAGGTCTATTCTTAAGATGCGTGCGAAATATTCTCCACCCGCTCTTCGTATTTTTTCACATAGGCTGTAGGTGAAAGCCCCGTTACTTTTTTAAACTGGCGATTAAAATTCGAAACGTTATTAAAACCGCACTCATAGCAGATTTGAGAGACATTTAATTCACTGTCACGCAGCATTTTACACGCTTTTGAGACCCTAACTTCGATCAAAAACTGGATAAATGTTTTCCGGGTGTGCTGTTTAAAAAAGTGACAAAACGCAGCCTGACTATAATTCGCAATATTGGCTGCATCTTCCAGCTTTATATTGTCTTTATAATTCATGAAAATGTAATTAATCACCTCATTGATCTTGTGATTTTCATTGTCACTCAGAGGTTCCGGACTGTTAATACTCGCCAGGTAAGCATATTCATCTGAGGTAGCAAGCTCATTCAGGATTGATAAAATTTCCAGAAATTGTTCAAATCCTTCGATATCCACGAGTGAACGAATCCGTTCTTCTACTTTTTGAACCGTCCAAGCCGAAAACTTAAGTCCTCTGCCCGACCGTTCTATCAAATTCTGGATATCAGCCATCTCTTCAATTGTAAAAAAACCGTTTCCAAGTGACTCTTCCTGGAAAAATACAGAGACCGAATGCGACATAAGTTTACTATCCTCCTCAAAATATTCCGGAGAATTTTTAAACACATGCGACTGGTTGGATCCGATCAGGAACAGGTCTCCCGGTTCAAAATGTGTAAACATATTGCCCACAAAAAGATCCCCGGTCCCTTCTATAACATATTTTAACTGTAGCTCCGGGTGATAGTGAAGTTTATCATAAAAGTGAGGCAAATAATCGTGTTCGAGCAAGAATCCTTTTTTGCCGGTTTTTGGCAGACGAAAATAAATTGATTTATCCCGCATAGTGACCACCTTTATTTTGTTAACATACACGTATTTTGATCACCAATGTGCAAAATTCCGCATTAAGTGTGTAAGATTGTATCAAAAAAAAGAAATTTTTCAGAGCATAGAATAAAATAGTACCAGTACTGACCGGTATTTTAAAATGCAGAATAGCAGGTTGTAACGATTTACTGAATCACGTAATCAATCTATGGAAAACCCCTTCCTAAACGGTTTTTAAAATTGTAAAAGGATTAAAAACGAATAAAATTCACGAACATATACACTGTATAAATCAAAATTGTAGAAGACTTTCAGGAGACTATTGCATTACATTTTTTTGAAGTTGCAAAAGAATTATGATCGACCGATTATATTATTAGAATGAACAACGCTATGATATGGCTATGTTTATGAGACGTTATTGTTTATATAAAGCACCGGTTGTACATCCAATCATAGTTCTTGAGCTGCACATTTCAATCAAAATTCAGATAAAAGCTATATGAAAATTCACTGGAAAGGAGTCTACCCCGCAATTACTACCAAGTTCAATGAAGATGGTTCTCTTGATTTTAAAACATTTGAAAAAAATATTCACACCCAGCTCGAAGCGGGAATTCACGGAATAATCCTTGGAGGAACTCTAGGTGAAGCGAGTACACTTAAAAACGGGGAGAAGCTTCAGCTTCTTGAAAAAACACTCGAATTGGTTGATGGAAACATACCGGTAATCATAAATA
>CAZKIZ010000197.1:0-6546 GCA_964552935.1 uncultured Rhodohalobacter sp.
GGATGAGCCGACAAATCACCTGGATGCAGAGTCTGTGGGCTGGCTGGAACAGCATCTTGCGCGATACGAGGGGACCGTTATCGCCGTAACGCATGATCGTTACTTCCTGGACAACGTGGCCGGGTGGATTCTGGAGCTCGATCGCGGCGAGGGGATTCCGTTCGAAGGAAACTACAGCTCGTGGCTGGAGCAGAAACAGCAGCGCCTGGAGACGGAGGAGAAGCAGGAGTCGAAGCGCCAGAGAACGCTGAAGCAGGAGCTGGAGTGGATCCGCGAAAACCCGAAAGGGAGACGCAAAAAGAGCAAAGCGCGTATCAACCAGTATGAGGAGCTGCTGTCTGAGGATCGCAGAAAACGTCGGGAAGAGATGGAGATCTTTATCCCTGCCGGACCCCGTTTGGGTGATAAAGTGATTGAAGCTAAAAACGTACGGAAAGGGTACGATGATAAGCTCCTGGTAGAAGATATGGAGTTTAGCCTGCCGCCGGGCGGGATTGTTGGCGTGATCGGGCCGAACGGTGCCGGTAAAACAACGCTGTTTAAAATGATTAATGGCGAAGAGAAGCCGGATGCCGGCACACTTGAAGTGGGTGATACGGTAGAGCTGGGATACGTGAACCAAAAGCGTCCGCTCGATCCGAATAAAACGATCTGGGAAGAGATTTCCGGCGGACAGGACATCGTAAAGCTGGGCGACCGTGAAGTAAACTCCCGCGCCTACGTAGCGAGATTTAACTTCAGCGGCAGTGATCAGCAGAAAAAGGTATCAGAAATTTCGGGTGGAGAACGTAACCGTGTTCACCTGGCCAAAATTCTAAAAGAGGGTTCCAACGTTCTGATGCTTGATGAGCCGACCAACGATCTGGATGTGAATACCCTTCGCGCCCTGGAAGAGGCGATCCTCGATTTTGCAGGCTGCGTCATTGTGATCTCCCACGACAGGTGGTTCCTGGATCGTGTGGCAACTCATATCCTGGCGTTTGAAGGCAATAGCCAGGTGAAATGGTTCGAAGGAAACTACCAGGAGTATGAAGAGAACCGCCGTGAACGGCTCGGAATTTCTGAAGATCAGCCGGAACGGATTCAGTATAAGAAACTGATGCGGGAGTAACCCGGTATAGTTATTAGTTTATTTGTTGATTGGTTATTGGGAGTTCTTCATGGCTTAATCTGTGGCATAGGAAACCTGACAACCAATATACCGATAACAAATAACACAGCTCAAAAATCAGGATAGATCAAATAGCATGCTCTAATTTTAAGTGAGTTGGAGAGAGAAAACCTCTCCTCCCCGAAAAAATCGGGACCAAGTGTGGCCCGGGAGGAGACAGCGATAGAGCGTTCAGCGAGATCGCAGAGGTGGGTTTTGCGGACCTACCCCTCTGTCTCTCCTCTCTACGTCGATAAGCACTCCGCATAGAGGGGAGATCTCTTTGGTTAGATTTGTGATTATGAATAAAGTGGAGGAAGACATTCCTCTCCTCCCCGAATAAATCGGGACCAAGTGTGGCCCGGGAGGAGACAGGGCATAAAGCGTGTGCCGAAGGCGCAGTTAGCGACTGCACAGAGGTGGGTTTGCTGAGCGTTGATACAGAATGGAGCTTACCTAAAGTCCAGTAGGCTTTCAGACCCACCCCTTAAACTCAGAAATTACGCTTCGCGTTTTCTTCGTTTATGTCCCCTCCCAAAAGGGGAGATCCTCAAATCTCAATTCTCAAATCACAATTCGCAAATCTCACATCTAATGTCTCAAATCTCACGTCTCATATCTTCTTAAAAAGGAGCCTACAAGTATAGGCCAAACTTGGAATCGCACAAGCGGACACTTGCCCTAGACAGTGGGGAGATCCTCAAATCTCATGTGTCTCACATCTCATGTCTCAAATCTCACATCTCCTAAAAAGGTGCATCATCATCCCCGCCGGGGCTGTGGGGCGGCGGAGGGGCGGAGGCAGAGGAATCTTCAGGCAGAAACGGGCTGTTGCCGTTGTCTGATTCGCCGGGCATCGGCTGGTCAGTTTGGGTAAGCTTCTCGAAACGGGCGTACTGCTTCACAAAATACATGTTTGAACTTCCCACAGGACCGTTACGCTGTTTACCAATAATCAGCTCGGCAAGGCCGTTTGTGGATTGCCCCTCTGGAGTGGTGGTAATTCCGTAATACTCCGGACGATAGAGGAAACAGACTACATCGGCATCCTGCTCAATGGAGCCCGACTCACGCAAATCACTCAGCTGCGGACGTTTATCGCCGCCTCGCTGTTCAACCTGGCGGCTGAGCTGCGACAGCGCTATAACCGGCACATTCAGCTCCTTGGCCAGTCCTTTCAGACCACGTGAAATCGTTGCGATCTCCTGCTCCCGGCTGCCGATATCGCGGGAGTTGGCGGTCATTAGCTGAAGGTAATCCACAACGATCAGGCCGATGTCGTGCTCGCTCTTCAGGCGCCGGCATTTTGTGCGAAGCTCCATCAGGCTGAGCCCGGGCGTATCGTCAATAAATATCTTGGCGGTAAACAGGCGGCTGGCCGCATCAATCAGGCGCTTGAAATCCTCATCCTTCAGCTGACCGGTACGCGCCTGCTGGGCATCAATCCGCGCCTCCATCGTGAGAAAACGCTGAACGAGCTGCTGAGCTGACATCTCAAGACTGAAAATTGCTACGTTTTTACGCATCGATTCGTCCGGATAGAGCACTGCGTTACGAGCACAGGTTAGCGTAAATGCTGTTTTACCCATCGAAGGGCGGGCGGCGATAATAATCAGGTCGCCATTTTGCCAGCCTGAGGTATATTTGTCAACATCAAGCCCGGCGGGCACCCCGGTTATACCGGACGGCTTTCCGCGCAGATCTTCGAGATACTGCAGGGTGTCTTTCAGCACATCACCGATAGCCAGGGCGCTTGCCCGCGATTTGGTGTTGGCGATCTCAAAAATCCGCTGCTCTGCAGAATCGAGCGATTCGTAGGCGTCGGAAGTAGAGTCGTAGGCGTTTTTAATAATTTCGTTGCACTGCACAATCAGCTTTCGCTTGATCGCCTTCTCTGAAATAATCTGAGCGTGATAGCTGACGTTTGCGGCAGAACTAACCGAACGGGTGAGATCAGCCAGGTAGCCGCCGCCCCCGATTTTGTCGAGAAGACCGTTGTCGCGAAGTTCATTTTCTACGGTCAGCAGATCGAGAGGGTTGTCGCGCTCGTACAGATCCTGAAGCGTTTCAAAGATGTGACGGTTGGCAGATTTATAAAAGTCTTCGGCCTGCAGCTGCTGCAGCGCAATGGTTGCGGCCTCATGCTCAATCAGCATCGCCCCGAGTACTGCCTCCTCAACTTCCACGGCCTGTGGAGGTACACGCCCGCCGTCGTTTGGAGCTGAGCGGTTTCCATTCTGAAAATTGGGGCCTCGTTGATCTGCCATGTATTGAAAAACGTTCTGAATATGAGCGATAAGCCGAATTGAGGACCTGAGATTCGTCCTCAGGTTCTGTTCGCAAATGAACAAACAAATTAACAAAAAAGGAGGTGAGACAAGAATAGAATACGAGTAGATTTTAAGGTTCTATGACGATTTGTACGGGTTGATTGACTTCATTTCCTTTAATAATGCATTAATCCTGGTACTTTTTGACGTCAAAAAGTACCCAAAAACCGCCGGGCTGGGGAATCGCTCACTCGGAGATTCCCCTCCGCTATGGGATGTATAAAGCAATGGTCCATCACACTCATAGCAGCTAATCAGCGATTTGGCCGGTATCCTTTATACAAACAATCCCATACGCTCCACGGAACCTACCCACCTCGATCACAATTCCGAGGCCGGTTAATTTCGTCACATATGAGCTATTTGATTTCTTTAAATGATTA
Organism: uncultured Rhodohalobacter sp.; assembly: GCA_964552935.1. Taxonomy (GTDB): domain Bacteria; phylum Bacteroidota; class Rhodothermia; order Balneolales; family Balneolaceae; genus SW132. Next base: position 3,864 of record CAZKIZ010000197.1, read on the forward strand.
AAGATTCTACGCGAAACCAACTACTCTATCTCAAATAACTTAAAGAATAATAAATATCATGAATACCCACACGAATCAACATTGAGCCGATTTTTAATCATCCCGGGAAAAACAGAATTGATTATTTGAATCGATGGGGTTATTGTTTTGGAAATTTCAATCGTCAGGGTATTCATTATGATACAGAGAATCAGATTCATCCTAATTCCCTTACTTATAGCATTCGCTTCATGTTCACCGTCCGGTGAAAGCGCGTACGATAGTTTGTCAGCCTCTGAGATTCAGCTAACAGGTCTGTTTACGATAAGCGACGGCACTCTGCCGGACGATATGCTTTTTGGTACGATCAACCAGCTTTTGGTGGCTCAAACCGGAGAAATACTGATTGTGGACACTCAGCTAAAATCGATTCATATTTTTGATCCGGACGGAAGCTATTTGAGTACGGAGATAGGTGAGGGCGAAGGTCCTGGGGAAGTACGGCAAATTGGAACGGCGAACATTTCTGGGGACAACAACTTGTTACTGTATGACTGGTCGCAGCGCCGCATGAGCCAGTACGTTTTAGAGAATGAAGAAACAGCCGGCCTTCGTCATATACGGGATATGCATACGGAGTTTTATCCACAAAATTTTCACATTACGCCGGCTGGAGATATCTACTGCCTGATCTATCCGAGTCCTGTAGACGACGAGGATGAAACTGTTAAGCTCCAAAAAATTAACGAAGAGGGAGTAGCCGTTGGTAATCCGGCATTTGAATTTGTCAGAAATGAAGTGGTGGAATTACGCAATGAATCAGGACAATTGATGGCGACGACCTCTTCTCCCCATCACAAAAAAGTGATTCCCTATCTTCACGGCGGCAAACTTATCCTGGGAAACAGCCTAACTGTTGGATTTGAACTATTTGACCTGAACAGTGGCGAGCGAATTGACTCTGTGGCATTTGCAAGACCCGATCTGCCTCTCACAAATGATGAAAAACGAGATTTCATTGAAATGATGACCGAGCGGATGGGACTTGACGGGGCGCAAGTACAAACCCTTATCCGCCAGATGCCGGACAGAAAAGGGAAGGTCAGGATGATGAATTACGATCCGATGAACCAATTGGTTTGGCTGAACCTGGTGAGTGAAGAAGAGGACACGGTACCGGAGTGGATTGCGGTGAGCGAAAGTGGTGAATTAGCGGGTCAGATATCAAGTGAGCTGGCCGGACCGGTTCTGCAGATCAGCGATGGCAGAATCTATATTCTTGCAGAATCAGATACAGGGGAGCAGGTGGTGGAGGTGCTGGAGTACGAAATTATCTGATTCTATTCTGCCTGATGCCGTATTAAAGCTTCAGATTTCAGATTATTTTGGTTTGATAATTTAATGATGCGGCAGCATAGAATTCAATGGTTTCAATTTTTATTCAAATCTCATACATTCTCACCACAAAAAAATGTGATCAGATTAAATAGAAAAATTGAAAGTACTAAAATCCATTGTGCTGCTTGTACTTCTGTGTCTTGTGGCTGATACGGTTCATGCGCAGGTTACAGATGATGAAAAAGAGGAAATTCCTGTTTACCGGGAGCAGTTTCCGGGGCTGCCGTTCTACAGCTACGGGTCGGGGCTTGGCATCACAACGCCTGACAGCACGTACCGGCTGAATATACGGTTCAGAATGCAGAACAGGGCCACATACCTTCAGGTGGAAGATGAAGATCCTGTCGTTGAGGCCGTGGTGAGGCGGTTACGGCTTCGGTTTGATGGATTTGTTGGCGATCCGCGATTTCTGTACGCCATCCAGCTTTCCTTTGCCCCGGGTGATGTGGGGACCCTCACAGAGGGCCAAAACATAAATATTATTCGTGATGCAGTAATGTTTTACCGGCCAAACAACAGCTGGAATTTTGCTTTCGGGCAGACAAAACTTCCCGGTAACCGGCAGCGTGTAAACTCCTCAGGGGCGCTGCAGCTCACGGACCGGACCATCAACAATGCTACATTTACTATTGACAGAGATTACGGTCTGCAGGCGTACTATTTAAAAGAGAGAAGCGACAGATTTTCCTACATTGTGAAAACGGCCGTCAGCACCGGTGACGGACGTAACTGGACTCAAAACCCAAGTACCGGTCTTGCCTATACCGGACGGCTGGAACTCTTTCCGCTTGGGGTATTCACTGCGGGGGGAGCACAGTTTGAGGGGGATTTGATGAGGGAGGAAACGCCGAAACTACTGCTTGCAGGAACCTATCACTTTAACGACAGTGCCCAGCGAACAAGAGGTCAGCTTGGGAGTGAACTTTTTGAACGGCGTGATATCACTTCACTACATCTTGACGGTATGCTGAAATACAGAGGCTGGGCGTTTCAGACGGCTTTTATGAATCGCACAACCGATAACCCAATTACGTCAGATCCTTCTAATCCGGATAACATCCGGTTCGTGCAGACAGGCCATGGGTTTGATGCCCAGCTCAGCTACCTGTTCAAAAACGATCTCGAGCTGATCGGCCGGTTCTCCACTCAAACGCCCGGCAGTGAAATCCGGGAGCTCACTCCGGAAAGAGATCAGTACAGTGTGGGCATTACGCAGTATATATGGGAGCACTCGTTGAAGCTGCAGACTGAATTTACCTACAACGATCATTCGCTGCCCGGTTCAGATGCACCCAACAGCTGGTAT
>CAZKIZ010000198.1:0-6514 GCA_964552935.1 uncultured Rhodohalobacter sp.
GTGCATAAGGCAAATAAAATTATCAGCCACAAAAAAACGCTCAGCCTAACTTCGTTCAGATAAACTAACTGCCTTATCAAATGAAGCTGAACAGTTTATGTGAAATTGATTCTTTAAACCGGAATATTCAGCTGATTCTTAACGCCACCCTGCCCGATCCATCAATCGAATCGCCGCGGGATTGTTTTCTCCATAAGATGTTACGTTGACGGCATCGCTGTCAAATTCTCCAAACCGGTTCAAGACAGCGGGAAGTTCAAGGGCTTCAAGTATCGGGAACTCGTTATTGGCAACAGAATAGAGCTGCTGAGCATCTTCAGTGGCAAGATATTCGAGAAATCGAACCGCGTTCTCCCTGTTTGGTGAGTGTCGTGCTATTCCTGCCCCGCTGATATTTACGTGCGCACCGCCGTACTCTTCCGATGGAAAATAGATCTCTACTTGATCAGCTACATCTCGATCGGCCTGGCTTGATGAGTTAATGAGCCTTGCAAGATAGTAGTGATTGGCAAGAGCAACATCACAGACACCAGCAGCTACAGCCTTTATTTGATCCGTATCACCGCCCTGGGGTGGCTGCGCAAAATTAGCCACCAGGCTGCCGGCCCACTGCTCGGTCTCTTCCAGGCCGCGGGTCTCAATCAGAGAGGCAACCAGCGACTGGTTATAGATATTATTTGAAGATCGCACGCACAGACGGCCACTCCACTTTTCTTCTGCCAGTTCCCAATATCCCTCAAGCTCTGAGGGATCAACGCGATCTCTGTGGTAGATCAGTCCGCGCACTCTTTTAGAGAGCCCGACCCACTCGCCATCCACGTCCCGGAGCTCTTCAGGAATCAGGAGGTTTAACTCATCCGATTCATGCGGCTGCAAAACACCGGCCTCTTTCGCCCGCCAAAGTCTGCCTGCATCCACAGTTATCAAAATATCTGCCGGACTGTTTACACCTTCACTGTTAATCCGTTCAATCAGTTCATCGCTGCCGCCTTCAATCAAATTGACCGAAATACCTGTCTCCTCCGTAAATTGATTGTAAAGCGTCATGTCGGTATCGTAATGGCGGCTCGAATAGACGTTAACTTCATCACGCGGAGCACAAGAGAGAATGGAGAGCAAAAAAAACAGAAGTGCAGAGACGTACAGAACGTATTTCATTGGTATACCTGGGAACTGAGTTAGATGAGTTTTTTTATTTAGATCAATTCTAAATAATAATCACTCCAGAGTCAACCTTTTTTATTCATTTGATTACTAAAAAGGGACACTAAACCAATCTACCTATACCCGGTAAAAAACATGTACAATCTCTGCAGCTGTTCATCACTCCACCCATCCGGTTCAGTGAGGGCAAGCCACGACTCAAAATAGTGTTCAGCCGCATACTCATGACCATATCCCGTAGGTTCAGTTCCCGAAATCATATCAAAAGCGAGCTGAACCATTGTTACAACCGGAAACCAGCGGAAATCTTCTGAAACGTCCGGGCCACGCGGCTCACTCAGCCATTCGGGTGATCGCGTAAACGAGCCGGGAGCGAAAAATGTAACCGGATCGCTTGCGTATTGAAGGTAGGCAATTCTGAAAGATCCCCATTCAGCTTCGGCATCCCACAGCCCCCCGTTTTGATTTGCGAAACGTACTACGGAACCGTCCCTGAATCGGGGAAGCCAGGCGGGGGAATCGGGATTACGGCGGTTCGTAACGGTTTGCCAGGTCGTTTTTCGAAAAGGCGGACCCACCCATAGTGCGCCATGAAACGGATCGTCAATTATGTCAAAATGATCAAAAGAACGGTCGGAATTTAAAGCGCCGAGGCTAAGACCGTGCAGATAGAACTTTGGACGATCATCTTCTGGAAGGTCCTTCCAATAGCCATATACTTCCTGAAACAGAGCTCCGGCCATTTCAACACCGTACTCATCTCTGAACATCAGAGATAACGGGCTTGGCAGATAGGAGTACTGAGCTGCCACACTTGCAATATTGCCCCGAAAAAGATATTCCAGGGGATCTATTCCCGACGGGTCCACCCAGCCGGTTCCCGTTGGAGTGATGAGTACTAAAACTTCCCGGTCGAATGCCCCCACCCGTTTTAGCTCTTCTAGTGCAAGCCTTGCCCGCTCCTCAAATGTTTCCGCCACGTGCATTCCTACATATACCCGAATGGGATCCTGCACATGGTCATCAGTAAAATTGCTGAAATCAGATGCTGAAGGTCCGCTGGAGAGATATCTTCTGCCCGTTCGGCCCATCTCTTCCCAGCTGAGCAGTGATTCAATGCTGCCGGTTTTCATCGGGTCCGCCGGCTTTTCAACTTCGGGTTCCATTAACGCATCAACTTGCTCGTAGGTTCTGTCGGCCGTGCGGAGAATGGATGAGAACAAAACTCCGTCTACAATTGACCAAAACAGAAAGAATGAACCGATGAGGCCGATGGTGAGTGATGCTCTTGCGGGAAGATAGTTTTTGAGTTTACCGGTTATCAGTCGAAACGTCCAGCGAATAATCCGTGAAATTGCAATCACAGTCAAAAATGTACCTATTGCCACGACTCCCACCAGGAAAAGCTGGGTACCGGTAACCTCCTCCATATCCATCAGCCTGCGCAGGCTATTCTGCCAGCTGCTCGCCTGCCATAAAAAAATAGTTACCGTAAGCAGACAAACCACAAACGCTATGATCTGCGCTATTTTTTGATATTTTCTTCCCGGTTTAGGCAGCTGAAAATAAGAGTAAAGCCAGATAAAAATGACTCCTACTCCGTAACCTGCAGCCATAGAAAACCCGGATACCAACCCTTGGAACAGGTCCGTTCTCGGCAGAAGGCTTGGCGTCATCGATAGTCCAAAAAAGAACGTACCAACCAATAATCCTGTGATTGAAAAATACCTGTTTAAGATTACATTACCCTTTCGTAGACCCCGAAAGTCACTCATACGCTTTACTTCATTATTGTTATTTTGCGAGCCATTACAGAACCTATACCCATGCTATCTGATAGATTATTGCCGCATATAAATATAAGACTCTTTCGGTCAAGCTTTAAACAGTATTCTTTCACAAATATTGAACCGGCATAATCAAAGATATTACATTTTACCGGCGAGAAACGGCTCACGCATCTCTCCTTTCACCGCGTTATATTCATCGTTGAAATAAAAAAAAAGATCTATGAAAAAAATACAGCTTATTCAGACCGGCGGAACTATAGCTATGCACTCCGGCGATGGGCGTCCCGAACTGGATATCGATAAATTTACCTCTCTGCTTTATGATGAGATGCCTGAGCTTTCAACGATTGCTGATCTCAGTACAGAACAGATATTTTTCAAAGACAGCTCGGATATTACGCCGCTGCACTGGCAGAAACTGAGCCGCCATATTCAGGCGAACTACAATCAGTTTGATGGATTTGTGATTCTGCACGGCACGGACACCATGGCCTACACCGCCTCTGCCCTCTCCTTTTCGTTAAGCAATATTGGTAAACCGATTATTTTTACCGGCAGCCAGGTGCCGATGAGTAATATTCGAAGCGATGCCCACCGGAACGTTATTAATGCCGTGGAGCTGGCCACGCACCCGATATACGATATTGCCATTTGTTTCAATGACCGGCTTTACCGGGGTAACCGGGCATCAAAAATGAGTATAGGTGATTTTGACGCTTTTGCATCTCCCAACTTTCCGGTACTTGCCGAGGTGGGTATAGATATAGATCTAAAGCATAAATACAAAAAACCATCCGGTGATCTGACGTGCAGCCCGTTTTTTGATAATTCGCTTCACGTCATCAAGCTATACCCCGGTCTGAACCCCGAGATGCTCGACTGCCTGGACCTGGGTCGTACAAAAGCAGTAATTATGGAAGCTTTTGGGAGCGGTAATTTTCCCATTGAGGGTGAGCAGAGCCTGATCCCTTTTATGGAGAAATGTATCACAAATGATTGCAGGGTGATTATTACATCGCAAGCGGCCTACGATTCCGTGGATCTGAACCAGTATAAAAGCGGAAGAGCGGCAAAAGAGATCGGAGCTTTAAGCGCCGGAGATATGACGATGGAGGCTACAACCACAAAAACGATGCATCTGCTTGCAAGAAATATAGGAGCTGAAGAGTTCAAAAAGCTTTTTGAGAGCAACCTTGCCGGAGAAAGATAAGTAATGACTTATACTAACAGAAACGGATACAGACTAAAGCCTGTACCCGTTTTTTTGTTTCTAATTTGAAAGTTCTTTGGCTAAATAAATCTACAGACCTACAGCAGAGGCTGCATTCACTCTTCCCTGACCATAGAATGGGCTGCGTCCGTTTCCATCAATCTTATCGGATGATCTTTCAACCGCTCTGGAAAGCTGAGCCGGATTCAGATTCGGATTGTCAGCTTTGATCAGTGCAGCAACTCCAGCTGCGTGTGGTGATGCCATACTTGTACCTGATAAGCCAAGAACGAAAGACCCAGTTTGACACACGGGTATGCGAAGGCTAAACCTTGAACATGCTGCCCATACAGGAGATGCGGACCCACCAGGAGCTGCAACATTGATCCCATTCCCAAAGTTAGTATAGGGAGCTACTGCATCTACATTTTGCCATGGACCATTAACACCACTCGCTGCTTCAGGCCCGGTTGCCGACACGCAAAAAACCCCTGGAGCGTCACAATAGGAAGCAAATAGACTTGGGGCTCTAATAATTCCACCTTCCACAGGAACCAGATTACGTGTAAGATCTACGGCAGAATTACCTGCAGATACCATAACTAGCGACCCCTGCCGATTCGCATAATTGAATACGTTATTGATCAGAGAAACAAAACCAGGATTGGCACTTTTCAGAAACAGACCTCCAAGACTCATATTTATGATATCGGCCCCACTATCTGCAGCATAAAGCACACCTGCAAGAACGGCACCTGTAGGGCAGCTCCCGAAAACATTGCACACTTTGACTCCCGTAAGTGTGGTTTTCGAAGTAACCCCTGCTAAAGCAAATGCCTGACTGCTTACAGTTGCCGCTACATGAGTCCCGTGGAAATTGAGGTCTGCAATGGGATGTGCACCGGGGAAAAACTGTTGAACAAATGCATCGTCCTGAGGTATAAAAGAAACAGAACGTTCGAGGTCAACCAAGCCTGCAAGATCAGGATATGTGTAGTCAATACCGGTATCCAGAATAGCTACTGTTACATCTGCTGAGCCTGTTTTACCAGCAGCCCAGGCCGCAGGTGCTGAAATAGCGTTCAGGTGCCACTGTCTTGCAAAGAAAAATGCACCGCCGGGATTCTCATTCGCTACTCCAAGGCCAGAAATTTGTGCTTCATGAACTCCATCAGTTTTGATGGACTCAAGTTGAATTTCAACTTCAGCCTCAACCAGACTTACTCCGTTCTTTCCTGCAAGTTCAATAGCTTCATCCTCGCTGATTCCGCTGATCAGTGCAAATCCGGCACCTTCATGTGAAAAGAGAATCTCACCACCTTTCGAGGCAACAAAATCACTAAGATCCCGGCGAATAAAGTTTCTGTTTGCCGAGAGGATAAAATTACCGGTCTCAGCATCAATTTCAGCAGACGAGCTTCCCGTAAACGCTTCAGTTTGAAGTGTTTTAGTTTCAGAAGTTTGTGAATCCAACATTGTACTATCGCACCCTATTAAGGCTATAGTTAACAAAATTATTAAGAGCGGTAAACTATTTGGTTTTTTGATTCTCATGGCGTCTATAATAAAATTTAGAGGTTAGTAAGCATTATGCTGTTTGGTGTTTATCTATTTTTGTATTCACACGGTATAGAATAGCGCCAATTAACAAATTAAAGAAATTATGAAATAGTTAATTTTTATTAATTTATTTATAATTTTTTAAGTAATTGTATATCAATTTTTTAATTAAGCATAATCTACACGATAACTACCAGAGTCTTCATTTTTTAAAAGAGACATCGAACAGATGACTTTAATTATTTCCCGCCTGCACGCTGATTCTGCGGGCTGACGGGTATAGGACACGCATCAGCCGGCCTCAACGGGATTCCTTCGGAACAAAACTCCCTAAAGGAACAGGCAGCCGACAGATAGGTATTTCCCCAGAAGGGTGCCTGCGGCGCAAAGCCTTAAACAGAATTTTGAATTGAAGAGTGGTCTATAAATCTAGAGGGATAGCCTTTATGGAGCAGGGTAATATTAAATGGAGAGCTTTCAATTTATAAACCTGAGTTCGATTCTTAATCCTCATCAATGTGCTTCAAAAGTCCCCTCCTTTTGCAAGGAGGGGATTTAGGGGTGGTTGAAAAAGGTAAAATCAGCCGATTTCTAAATATATGACTGATCATAGCACCGTAACCACCGCCCACCCCTCCTTACGTGGAGGGGAGCCTCTTTTGTTAATTTTTGAAATCGAACTCAGGTAATTACTTCTTTATATAATCATTTTTACTGGTCGAATTAACCGAGCAAGATAATGCCAGGGAGTATTGACTGATTATTTTCAATATTCATCAAAAACTATTTT
>CAZKIZ010000199.1:0-6492 GCA_964552935.1 uncultured Rhodohalobacter sp.
CCAAGATACAAATGAGTAACGTAAAATTCGCATACTGGGTACCAAATGTCAGCGGAGGTCTTGTGGTTTCTAAACTGCCGCAAAATACCAGCTGGGATTTCGAAGCCAACAAACGATACGCACAAACTGCAGAACAGGTAGGCTTTGAGTACGCCCTGCTTCAAACACGGTTTATCGCCAGCTATGGCGCTGATAATCAGCTTGAAGCGGCTGCTCTTGGATCCGCCCTCGCCGCGGTAACGGAAAAGATCAACCTGATATCGGCGGTTCATCCGGGCCTTTGGCATCCGGCTGTGTACGCCAAAATTCTTTCTACCATTGATAATATCAGCAACGGACGTGTAGCTGTAAATGTGGTCAGCGGCTGGTTCAAGGGTGAGTTTACCTCATTCGGTGAACCGTGGCTGGAGCATGGTGAAAGGTACAGACGATCAGAGGAGTTTATTGAAGTTTTGAGAGAACTCTGGACCAAAGATGAAGCTAACTATCGTGGTGATTTTTACCAGATCAGCGATGCGCCACACAAGCCAAAACCTAAGAAAAACGGAATTCCGATTTTCCAGGGTGGAAATTCAAAAGCCGCACGTAAGATGGCCGCAAAGGTTTCCGACTGGTACTTCATGAACGGAAACACCAACTCTGGCATTAAAGAGCAGATTGACGATGTGAAGCAGCTCGCTGAAAAAGAAGGTCGCGAAGTTAAATTTGCTCTGAATGGTTTCGTCATTGTCCGTGATACCGAAGAGGAAGCGATCGATCAGCTGGAACAGATTATCGGGCATGCTAACGAAGATGCCGTAAATGATTTTCGGGACGCAGTGCAGCAGGCCGGAGCCTCATCCAAAGAGGGTGAAGGAATGTGGGCCGATTCCTCATTCGAGGATCTTGTTCAGTATAACGACGGCTTCAAAACGGGGCTGATCGGAACGGCTGAGCAAGTTGCTGACCGGGTGATTGAGCTTAAACAGCTGGGAGTAGACCTGATCCTGACCGGTTTCTTTCATTATGATGAAGAGCTGGAGCGGTTTGGTAAAGAGGTGATTCCGCTTGTTCGCGAAAAAGAAGAAGAGCTGAAACAGAAAGGAGTAGCGGCATGAGTATCAACCTTCTTGGAGTTTCAGGCAGTCTGAGCAGTGAATCTAAAACCGAGATCGCCGTACAGAAAACGCTGGAGTTGGCTAAAGAGCATGATCAAACTGTGCAAACCGATTTGATTGCGCTCTCCAGGTACAATCTGGTTTTTTGTGACGGCCGCAACCCGGATCATTACGAGGGCGATACGCGAGATGCACTCGATAAGATTGCTGCTGCAGACGCCCTGATTGTGGGTTCCCCGATCTACAGGGGAACTTATTCAGGGGCGTTTAAAAACCTGTTTGACCTTATTCCGAATAACGCTTTGGAAGGAAAAGCTGTAGGAGTTGTAGCTACAGGCGGATCGCATCACCACTACCTGGCGATAGAACACCAGTTTAAACCACTGTTTAGTTATTTTAAAGCTTTTACTGTTCCTGCCGGCGTGTACGCCACAAACGATCATTTTAGTGACGGACACCTTACGGACAGTACTCTCATCCAGCGGTTGAAAAAACTGGCGAAAGAGACCGTTCGGCTCTCATCGAGCCTGAATCAGAACTATAAAGGTCCCGGCCATCCGGCCATCAAACGAGAAGCATTAACCGAATCGTAAACCATCAGAATGATGAACCAGGGAATTACAAAAACCCATCTTGAAAAAGATTTTATCACCGAATCGGGTCACCGGTTTGAAAAGCCCGAAGTGGCCTACAAAACGTGGGGTTCGCTCAACGAAGATCGCGATAACGTGATCCTGATCTGCCACGCTCTGACAGGACATGCTGCGGCAGACGAGTGGTTTCCCGGCCTGATCGGTGAAGGCAAACTTTGTGATCCGGCTGAGAACTATATCATATGCATCAACGTACCGGGAAGCTGCTACGGTTCTGTTGGTCCATGGAGTAACAATCCAAAAACCGGAAAGCCCTATCGCGGCGATTTTCCCGAAATCACTATTCGCGACATGGTGCGCTTTCAGCAGCAGCTACTCGATCAGCTGGGAATTCTGGGTATTGAGCTCGTACTTGGCGGTTCGATGGGCGGCATGCAGGCGCTGGAGTTTGCGATCATGGACCGGCGAATTCGATCGGCCTGCCTGATCGCGATGGGTATGACACACCGGCCCTGGGCTATCGGCATTAGTGAAGCACAGCGAGCCGCCATAAAAGCTGATCCAAAATGGAATGGCGGTGACTATGAGCTTGAAGATGGACCTGTTAATGGTATTGCGGCAGCCCGGATGATGGCGATGATTACCTATCGTACGCCCGAAAATTACGATACTAAATTCGGGCGCAATCTGCAGGGTGAATCCAACCAGTACCAGGTGGAATCGTACCTGCAATACCAGGGCGAAAAGCTGGCTCGCCGGTTTGATGCCAACACATACGTTATTCTTTCAAAAGCGATGGATACGCACGACATCTCCCGCTGCAGAAAGTCGTTCGAGGTTGTTTTGAACCGCGTCGAAATACCGGTACAGGTAATTGGGGTCAATTCTGACCACCTCTACCCTGTTTCCGAGCAGCAGGAGCTTGTAAAACGGCTTCCAAACGGACGCCTTCACATCATCAATTCTGCATATGGCCACGACGCCTTTCTCATTGAGTTTGAGCAGCTTCACAACATCATAAAACCATTTAAAGAAATTCAATCGATTCTCACATACTGATATGACTCATTCATCAGCTCTCTACCGACATGTTCAACTGCCAAAAAACAAGCCTGCTCAAACCGATATTTTTATTGCCGGTGTAGGTGCCGTTGGGGGAACTCTTATCCGGCAGCTTAAAAATTTGTCGGACACCAGTTTGTTTAACCTGATCGGCGTCTGTAATTCTTCGCGTACGCTATGGCTGGACGGTAAAAGTCCCACCATCAACCGGCAAACGCTCGCAGCCGGTGAACTGAGAAATTGGGATGAGCTTCTTAAAAAACTCCGCCCGCGCGATGGTAAAGAACTAATCTTTGTAGATGCTACCGGCGACCAGGAAGTTGCTGAACTCTATCTCACTCTTTTTGAGAAAGGTGTTCATATTGTAACGCCCAGTAAAATTGCAAATACCCGGAAGCAGGCCTACTTCAATCTTTTGCAAAAAACAGCGGATGAAAACAACGTGAAGTTCATGTACGAAACAAATGTGGGTGCCGGACTTCCTGTGCTCCGTACGGTCAGAAATCTTGTGCAGAGCGGCGACACCATAACGGAGATTAGCGGTGTGCTATCCGGAACGATGACCTATATATTTTCACAGCTCGACAGCGGTCACACGTTCAGTGAATCGGTCATTAGCGCGAGGCAGCTTGGCTATGCTGAACCTGATCCGCGCGATGATCTCTCAGGCGAGGATGTAGCCCGAAAAATGATGATCCTCTCACGAGTCAGCGGTATTGACGTGGAACGCGAAGATCTGGAGGTTGAACCTATAACACCCGAAGCACTTCGGGATGTCGACTCAGCCACTTTTCTAAGCCGTCTGTCCGAGTTCGATAGTGAATGGAAAGATCGGCTCTCTGATCTGAAGAAAAAGGGAAAAACCGTGCGCTACCTCGGCAAAATGAACAAAGATGGAATTCGCGTAGGACTAGAAGAGATTGATGTCGATACACCTGTTGCCCGGCTTTACGGTACAAATAACATTATCCAGATAAAAACCCGTCGATACGATCATCAGCCTCTGATCATCCAGGGACCGGGTGCAGGTAAAGAGGTGACCGCCGCCGGCGTGCTCGCGGATATCAGGCAGATTACCGATTCTTCACAATATAAATAAGAGTCATAGTTGATGGTTTCAACTCAATATGTTCACGGATAAATTATTTCCACAAGCTTCCATGATCATTTCACTGATTTTTGTGATTACATAGCGTGATGCACTCGGTTATAGTTTTGAAATAGATCGCATACCGTTATGATATCCACTCACATTTAGTCTCCTTTACTGCATCTGCTAATTTACCAGATGAATATCGTGAAAACCTGAGTTCGATTTAAAAAAACGACAAAAACTGTCCAAAAAGGACGTCATCTCGCATCTCGAAGCATTCGGGACGTGATCTACTGTTCTTAACAAAGGCAGGAGATGCCACGCCGGGGCGTAGCATGATATGATAGGATACGAACCATCTTTAAGAACGTCCTTTTTAGACAGTTATTTAAAGAGACTTATCATATTTTCAAGGAATCAATAATTTCATCTTTGAATAGCAACTTTAAAGGTTTTAATTTTGTCTATTAAAAAATCCCGCCCCCTTAGGTAAATTCTATTCATGAAGCTTTTATTTATACATACGTTCATCTTAGTTGCATTGATTTTTTTCTTATCGTTCTGTACACCTGCAGAAGTATTTGCCCAATCAACAGGAACGCTTTCCGGTTATGTTACCGATTCAAGAACAGGTGAGCCGCTTATCGGAGCTAATGTGGGCCTTGAAGGAACTTCGCGCGGAGCCAGCACTGATTCTGACGGATTTTACGAAATCAGAAACATTGAACCCGGCAGTTACAATATTACGGCCACGTTTATCGGATATGAACCCCAGCGTCAGGTAAATATTAATGTTCGGAGTGCCGGTAACCGAAGTATTAACTTTCAGCTTTCATCCTCTGCCGAAGAGCTTGAAGAGGTAGTAGTGAGCATCAGCGAGCCGTTCAGCGCACCGCCTGAAAACCCGGTGAGTTTCAGGCGGCTTTCACCCGAAGAGATTTCAACATATCCGGCAGGTAACAGCGATATAGCAAAAGTAGTGCAGTCGCTCCCCGGTGTATCCGGGTCCGTAACAGGCTTTCGAAATGATGTTATCATCAGGGGTGGTGCTCCCAACGAAAACGTCTACTTCCTTGATGGAATTGAAATTCCCACCATCAACCACTTCTCTACACAGGGAAGTGCAGGCGGACCCGTAGGCCTTCTTAATGTTGCATTTTTTGATGGGGTTGAACTTAGTACAAGTGCTTTTAATGCATCCGCAAGTAATGCGCTCTCCGGGGTGTTACGATTTAATCAGCGCACCGGCAACGATCGTGAATTCCGCACAAATTTCCGCCTGGGAGCCAGCGAGGCAGCTCTCACAACCGAAGGCCCTCTGTTTAAAGGAGATGACTCATTTTCGAATACCACCTTTATAGCCTCGGTACGCCGATCCTATCTGCAGTTGCTTTTTCAATTGATCGATCTCCCCTTTCTTCCTGATTACTGGGACTATCAATACAAAGTTAATCATAACTTTAATTCAAGAAACCGAATCTCACTAACCGGTGTTGGATCAATCGATGATTTTCAAATCAATGTACCGAACGATATCACACCCGATCAACAAGCCATTCTGGATCAGGTACCCGTTATACGGCAGCGTTCCAATACTACAGGTATTACATGGCAGCGCAGATTGAGTGACGGAATCGGAATTTCCCGAACATCATTAAGCCGAAGCTGGTTTTACAATGATTTTTTGAGATATCGGGATAATGAGAATCAGGATGGCCTGTTTTCCCGCAACCGTGCAAGAGAGTGGCGAAAAACCCTTCGGAGTGAATTTACCTTTTTCCGCGATCGCTCCACAATTACCACTGGCGGCTCAGCAAGGGTTAACATTTTCAGAAACGATTTTTTTGATGACAATACCGACATTTCATTTGATTCAGAAATAACCTTTTTGAGTTACGGAGGATTTGTTCAATGGTCATCTGAAGGCCTTTCCGACAGACTTGATCTAACGGCAGGTATTCGCTTTGACGGTAACACATTTACGGATACCGGAAATGATATTTATAGAACTATCTCTCCCCGTGCCGCTCTTTCTGTCAGGCTTGATGAGGCTGGCCGCTGGAAATCAGTAATTTCAGCCGGGCGCTATTTTAAAAAACCACCCCTCAACCTTCTTGGATATCAGGAAAGCAATCAGTTTGTAAACCGTAATACGCGCTACATTCGGTCAGACCATATTACCGGTGGCATCAACTTTTTTCCACGTCCAAGTACTAAGATTTCGGTTGAGGGTTTCCTCAAACTCTATGATCACTATCCTGTATCAAACAGAGAAGGTGTAAGCCTTGCAAATCTTGGCGGTGGATTTGAAGTTCTTGGAAATGATGATGTTGAATCTGTTGGGAAAGGGCGAACTTATGGAATAGAATTTTTAACACAGCAAACCTTTGAGACCAGTTATTACGCTATTCTGGCCTACACACTTTTCTGGAGCGAGTTTACCGGTTTTGACAGGGATCTTTATCTACCTTCGGCATGGGACAGCCGTCACCTTCTCACCTTTACCGGTGGCTACCGCATCGGAAACAGTTGGGAGTTCAGCCTCAGAACAAGGCTGCTTGGCAGAACACCCTTTGCCCCTATTAACGAAGAACGGAGTATCGAAACCTACCCCGCTTTTGTATTCGAATACAACCGGCTTGGGCAG
>CAZKIZ010000200.1:0-6486 GCA_964552935.1 uncultured Rhodohalobacter sp.
GTACTCGCATTCAGAGTTGTAATACCGCGCAGACTAATCTGACCTCTTGACCGGGGATTACCGCTTGAGGTAGTTACAATCAAACCAGCCGTCTGGCCCTGAATGAGTTCAGCTGCACTACGGGAGGAGCCTTGCACAAATTCATCCGAAGACACACTGGAGATGGAGCTTGTAAGATCTTCCACTCGCTGTGTACCGTAACCGACCACAACAACATCCTGACCTAAGATTGCTGCACTTACCATTTCTACATTAATTTCAGATCGGCCGTCAATTGGCACTTCCTGCCTTTCGTAACCGATGTACGTAATAACAAGTGTTGCATCACCTGAAGGGGCTGTTAGAGTAAAACTTCCATCGAGGCCGGTTGCAGCCCCGCTATCGGTTCCCTGTACTAAGACACTTACACCGGGAAGCGCTTCTCCGGTTTCTGCATCAGTAACAGTACCTGTCACCTGATGTTGAGCTAAGACACTATTGGATAGTCCAAGCAGAAGCGGGACGACCAATAGTATCTTCAAGAAAGAGACTAATCGTATGTTTGAATTCATATTGCCCTTATGATTTGATATGAGTGATTCTTTGTTAGATAAAGATTATTGTGAGTTTAAATAGCTGTTAAAAAGGTTACTAATTTGCCTTTCTATAGCTAATACTATCTTGTTGTTTTGTTTGTCAGAATTTGCAGATAATCCCTTTTTAAGTGGGGATAAGAGGTAAATCAGGTGTGCAAAAGTGCCTTTTCTCTCCTTCAGATAAGCTTTATTCAGATTAAAAGTGTTTTTACAACACTATTTTACCAAGAGATTCAAAAGTGCAGTTATATCTCGGGTCAGTAAAGATGAGAATAGCGTAATATTGACCGGAATTATCCAGGAATAAAAATTACTTTACACCTCAACTCACTTTGTATTTTAGTTACTTGATGCAGACAGATTTCTCAATACCAGTAAGTGCGGACTTTGTGTTAGAATAGCTTCAACCTGCTCATGTACTTTTGTAGGGCCGAGTGAAAAGTTAGCTAATACAATATCATCTTTTCCGTTACCTGTCCAGTCGGCCGTATCCATAGCTATCCAGCGGCCATATGATGCTTCTGGCGGGTGATAGGGTGTGAATGCCAAATTGCCGCTGTTTTGAAGAAAAATAAATCCCTCCTGCGGCTTACGGGCATAATCGGCAAAGAATGATGTGACAGCAATATCAAGTGATCCGTCACCGCTAAAATCTCTCGCTTTCGCGCTATAGGCTCCGTTGATAGGATAAAACCAGGATTCGGTAAATTGACCTTCTCCATCATTTGTGTAGATATATACACCATGATACGGTTTGTAAACCATGGAGTAGTCGGCGTTATCACCGCTGGTGTAGAGAATATCGAGTCGGCCATTCCCATTAAAATCGTGCACCTCAAACGAGCTGGATCCTGCAGTAATCGGGAACCGGAGCAGTGTCGTGCGACTAAATTCCCCATTCCCCCGGTTCTCAAACAGGTAAATCGCCTGGTCCACTTGTGAACAGAGCACCAGAATATCGGGAAGCCCGTTTCCGGTCCAGTCTACGATTTCACTATCGAGGCAACCGGGCGTGTTGATCAGCGTGTTTTTTTGCTGATTGAAATTACCATCTCCCTCCCCTTTCAGCCAGAACACAGAACCTTCCCGGTGACCAAATTCACTTACGAGCAGATCAAGTTCACCATTCTGGTTTAGATCTGCAAGCAGGGCTTCGACCGGACGGGCCAGATTCTCAATAAACCGATCATCGAACTCACCACGACCACTATCCGGATCGTACCATCCCCGGGAAATAAACCCATCTTTGGCATCCGAGGGATTGATATTTGCGATGTAGGTAATCATCAGCCCCCTCCTTCCCTCTTCGGATGGATTGTTGGTAAAGGCGATATGAGAAATAGCCGCCGGTACTTCAAAAGTGTCAACAATATCGAGGTTACGATTGTAAATTAACATCCGTCCAAGGTTGGCATCTGCAAGGAAAATCAATCCGTTTGCCGGATCTATTTTTACCGCGCTTGCCATTGGGTGTGTGTCGGACCGGTACGGAGGTCGAAAGGGCTCAAAAATGTGGTTTTCACGCCGGATATCAGTAAAATCGTCATCCCTTTCAAGCCGTTCAGGTGCCATCTCTTCATAAAAATCGAGGATGGACTGCCACTCTTCATCGGTAGCAACTGCGTAATCGGGATAGAAATTTTCGGGAAGATATTCGGTTTCATCCAGCGGATACTCTTCCCCGTCATATTCAATGATACCGAGATGCGGACCCATTGCGGGCAGGGTTTGTGTGAGCCAGGTATTTTTATCGAGAAGATCCGGTTCCGGGTAGATATGGCATCCGGCACAATGGCGGCGGGCGATCAGTTCTTTATCGGTCAGGCGCTCATCAAGAGCAGTACTGCTGCTATATTCTGAATCCGGAGACTCATCTGACGCGCAGGAAGCTATCAGCAGAAATAGCGGAAGTACTATCCATAAAAATAAACAGCTCTCAGAACCGCGGGATCGCTCCATTCGTAAGTTTACATCATGATTCATGAAAATTTTTGTACTGAAGTACTTCGGGGCAAAACCCGCGGGGTATCGACTTGGATCCCATACCTTTTTGATCATTATGGAGTTTATTGTGGAGTGTCACCCTTACATAAGCCTACTTTGTACGGATAACAATGGCCCCATTGCTGCCTGCGAGTCCATATCGTACCGAGGCTTCTGATCCTTTCAAAATTTGTACAGATGAAATATTCTGAACCGGTACCATACGCTCAACACGATTGTAGTCGTGGCCCGACCGAACACCGTCAATTACATACAGCGGCTGTGTTTCGGCTTCAAAAGAGAAATTCCCCCGGATAATCACCGATATATTTCCGCCGGTTTCGTGAATATCCACTCCGCCGACACGCTGCAAATAATCGGAAAGACGAAGTGAGGGATCATGAATTTCGATATCCGGCTGCTGATTCGCCCTGGTTTCGCCCGAACGGGTTTCGTTTGTACTGCTGCACCCTGCAAACAGCAGCCCCATCATCAAAAAAGAAGTGAAAACGTATCGATTATTTTTCATCTGCTGCGGGTTTGTTCAATAATTGATGAGAAATATGGTCCTAATATTCCACATTGCTTACTGTCAATATATCCATTACAACGGTGGTTTAAATGATTTCATACCCAACGCCAGTTCGAAATAAGAAATAGAGTCCAAAAAGACCATTTCATCGCTGCGCCTCACCACCTTTGCGCCGTTGCTCCTTCGCGAGAACCACTCCGTCCTTCTCACTGCGTACTCAGCTGATTCCAGTTTGGTGCCCGTTTCCCAAGCAGATGCTCCACAAAGAAATCACGGCGCTTTCGCTCTTCATAATCACCAATCGATCCGTGACCCGCACCGGGTATGCTCAGAAAATCAAAATCTTTATTCGCTTTAATCAAGGCGTCCGCAAGCTGGTAGGTGGATGCGGGATCTACGTTTGTATCCAGTTCACCCACAAAAAGAAGCAGGTTGCCCTCCAGTTTATCGGCGTGTACGATGTTGGATGCATCGTCGTACTGTTGCCCGATTGGCCAGCCCATCCACTGCTCATTCCACCAGATTTTGTCCATCCGGTTATCGTGGCAGCCCACGGATGAAACGGCTACGTGGTAGTGTTCGGGATGAAACAGAAGTGCTCCGGTGGAGCTCTGTCCCCCGGCGGATCGTCCGTAAATTCCTACTCTCTCATTATTATACCACGAGTATTGCTCGGCTACGGCTTCATGCCAGAGAATCCTGTCTGGAAATCCGGCGTCTCCCAGATTTTGCCACGCAACATCATGGAACTCTTTCGACCGGTTGGCTGTGCCCATTCCGTCGATTTGCACAACGATGAACCCAAGTTCTGCAAGGGACATCATATTGCTGTAGTTCATGAAGGATTTCGGCACAAAATTACTGTGCGGGCCGGCGTAAATATATTCAATCACCGGGTAACTCTGATTCGGATCAAAGTTTGTCGGCCGGATAATTATACCGTAAATATCGGTTTCTCCATCTCTTCCTTTTGCAGAAAACTGCTCGGGGGCCTGCCATCCCGCCTCTTCTAGTGCACTGATATCAGCCTGTTCCAGTCCCATTACCAGGGACTGATCGGATGTTCTGCGAAGTTCAGAAACCGGGGCCTGATCAACCTGCGACCAGGTAGACACATAAAATTCACGGTCGGATGAAAACTGTACGGAATGATTTCCATCAGCTTCTGTAAAACGGGTAAGTCCGCTTCCGTCAAAATTAATTCTCAGGTAGTGGATGTAGTACGGATCCTGGTCATCATCCAGCCCGCTGGCACGGAACCAGATCTGCCGGTTCTCTTCATCCACATAATCCACGTCACGCACAACCCAGTCACCCTGCGTAATCTGGTTTTTCAGCTCACCCTCTTTTCCATCATAGAGGTAAAGATGTCGCCAGCCGTCCCGCTCCGACATCCAGATAATCTCTTCGCCATTTTCTGTGTAATGTCTGTACAGTGAGGTGGCATAACTGAAAAAAGTATCGGGCTCATCATTTACCAAAGCACGCGCTTCGCCGGTTTCGCCATTCACTTCGATGATTATGTACGCCTCATGTCCGCGCTGATTGTATTCAAAATAAAATCCACGGCTTTCATCCCACCAGTTTATGTTACTGTTGGAATAGGCGTTCGGGAAAAGGTCGTTATCCACGTTAATCTGATTTCCATCTTCCACATGAAATAGCACCGGCTGATCTTTATCCAGCACATCGCCCGGTTTGACGTAGGTTCGGCTGAGGTGGCGCGGCTGAAGCTGATCCTGCGGTGAACTTTCCACGTAATGTATTTTCCGGTCGTATCCCGGAATTTTGCGGTAGGCAGCCAGTTTTTCGGAATCAGGTGACCAGCGGAAAGAGTTGTAATTATAATAGTTTTGTTCTGAACCGTCGGTGCTTATCATGGTTACTTCATCCGTCTCGACGTTACGGAGCGCAACGTTGTAATTTTTCACAAACGCTTTCCATTTCCCATCGGGTGATTCCCGTTCTTCTTCACTTCGGGCCAGGTTAACCGGCTCCAGTTCGTGATCCCACACTCCCCAGCTTGACCACCCGGATCCGCTGCTCTCGTCCGGACGAGTATCACAATGATAGGATGACAGCGAGCATGTATAGATCGTGCCATCGATAGATACTTCAATTGAAGATCGATTGTTCACATATTCAAATGAATTAAACGGCAGTTCAAGCCCGTGATACTCATCGCCGGCCGCTTCAGACAATGTCCGTGCAAGCCGGTCGTGATCGAACGGTGCTTCTCGTGTCTGCTCTTCGGCGTTCACATGTACGAATTCATAACCGCCGGTTACACTTTTCCGGTACCAGAATTCCGGTGAATCTTCCAGCCAGGTCGGCTGACCCAGAATTCTGTCGGTAACGGTGCCGTCAAAACGATCACGCAGTTCATCTGCACGCTGATAATCTTCGAGCTCACCCTGACCAAACAGAGCGGCTGGCAGAAGCAAAAGTGCAGCAGTTAGTGTGAATGATTGTAGAATAATTCGTGATACAATAGTGTCTGATGTTTTATTGTGCCGGTTGATATTCATTCGTAGCAGCATACTTTTTTGTTCAGCCATATTCGGTTATTGATCCCGGTTTTCAAAAAAATCAGCGACCTGCTGTTCCAGAACCGGCAGTGTAACCGGGCCGTTTTTCAGCACCGCCTCATGAAAGTCGCGGATATCGAAATCGTCACCCAGTTCTTCTTCATAGGTTTCGCGAAGTTCCCGGATCTTCAGCTCACCCATTTTATAGGCAAGAGCCTGACCCGGCCACGCGATGTATCGGTTGGTCTCCGTGTCGATTTCGTGATGGGATAGCGCCGTGTTTTCAGTCATAAAATTGATCGTATCCTCGCGGCTCCAGCCCAGGGCGTGCATCCCGGTATCTACAACCAAACGGCAGGCGCGCCACATTTCGTAAGTGAGCCGGCCAAAATTGGAATAGGGATCGTCGTAAAGGCCAACATCCAGTCCGAGTCGTTCGGCATAGAGCGCCCATCCTTCCGAAAATGCAGTTAATCCGCCTGCGCGTCTGGGAAGATCATCCATCTCCTGGTTCAGTCCGATTTGAAGATGGTGTCCCGGTACTGCTTCGTGATAGGTCAGGGCTTCAAGCGTGTAGAGCGTCCGGCTTGGCAGATTGTAGGTATTCACCCAGTATTCACCCGCACGCGTTCCACCGCCGAGCGAATACCGGCCGCCTGTATATCGCGGGGCGAGGTGATCGGGAACCGGCTGAACTCCGTACGGCCTTCTCGGCAGCGTATGGATGTGAAAAATTTCAGGGAGTTTGCCGTCCATTCGTTTTGAGTGGTAGGATGCTTCCTTGAGCAGATCTTCCGGCTCATCCACAAAAAACTGCGGATCGGTTCGGAGAAACTCCAGGAATTCATCAAAACTGCCATCAAATCCA
>CAZKIZ010000201.1:0-6475 GCA_964552935.1 uncultured Rhodohalobacter sp.
GTCTGTCCAAGACTCTCCGGCATCTGATTTCTGAAGGCGGTGGGTGCTTTGCGGGAAGTGCATGCGATGTTTGTAAAAACATACCGGCCAAATCTTTGTTTAAAGTGACAAAATGAGATGGACCATTGTTTTTACATCGCAAAACGGACCGTAAAGCCCGCCTAAAGGAATCATTCGCCCGGCGGTTTTTGGGTACTTTTGAACGCTCAAAAGTACCATGGAAAAAAAGTATTGTTGGCTAATATTAGTGACATTACCTTCAAGGGGGCTATGGGGATGATCTTTTGTGCCTCGGAATAGAGATATAGACATTTCAAAACTCAGATGGTAATCCCCCCTACTTACACCGTTCGCTTACGTGTTCAAAAAGATGGGCTCCCACCCCGCAAAAGGATGACCGCGGTTAAAAAAGGGACTTTTATATTTCCCGAACCAGAGGGTCGTGAAAATGGTGGCGGAAATGTACCAATTCAACAATTATTTGTGAATAATGCAGCCTAAAGCCGCTTTAGCTGCCTCTTTTGCGATATCATTTCACTAATCAGCCAAAAGACCGGATATACAGGAACTAAAATCGCAATAAAGAGACGAATCAATACATTCTTTTTACCCTCATGTTCCTGACAAATACCGGCAACACCGGCCATCCAGAATATGAAGAAAAAAAAGATTCCGAGCGATATGACAAGAGATCCAACAAAACCGAAATTATTGTACACAGTTTCAAGCATTTGCTTGTTATTTTATCGTTATCTTTAAAGATGGCAAACGTCGGAAATTATGGTATGGTACTCACCGGCAGTTTGAATAAGAATTTAAATTACAAATTTACCGCATCAGATGTTACCCACGGTTTCTATAGTCGGCAGGCCCAATGTTGGAAAATCAACTCTCTTCAATCGGTTAATCGGTGAGAGGCAGGCCATTGTACACGATGAATATGGCGTTACCCGGGACCGGCACTATGGCGAAAGCTTCTGGAACGGCCACGATTTTAAGGTGATCGACACCGGTGGCTATCTTCCGGATGAAGCGAATGTGATTTCGGAAGGTATTCGCGAACAGGTGCACATCGCCATTGAAGAGTCGGATGTGATTCTTTTTGTGGTTGATGTGGAGCACGGAATCAACACTTTAGATAAATCCGTGGCTAGCCTGCTGCGCAGAGTCGATAAACCTGTACTGGTTGTTGTAAATAAAAGCGACAACGAACGCCGTACAATGGATGCCGTTGAATTTTATGAGCTCGGCCTTGAAGAAATTTTCCCGGTATCTGCCATAAGCGGAACGGGCACAGGAGAATTACTCGATCGCGTTGTAGAGCTTCTGCCTGATTTGCACGATGATCACAGTGAAGATAAGAATCCCAAAATTGCGTTCGTGGGAAGGCCCAACGTAGGAAAAAGCTCACTGATGAACGCCCTGCTTAAAAGCGAGCGGTGCATCGTTACCGATATACCCGGCACAACCCGTGACTCGATCAACAGTCAGCTCACGTACAATGATAAGGAGTATACGTTAATTGATACCGCAGGCCTTAGGAAAAGGGCGAAGGTAAAAGAGAATATTGAATTCTTCAGCAACGTCAGAACAGACCGGTCAATCCGCGACGCGGATGTTGTTATACTGATACTGGACGCAATGCAGGGTTTTGATGCACAGGATAAAAGGATTATTCGTGATGCTGAAAAGTACAATAAAGGCATCGTGATTGCGCTTAATAAGTGGGATATCGTGCCTGAAAAGGATACCAACTTGCTGAAGGAGTTTGAGACCTATATTTACGAACGAATTCGCACCTCAACCTATATCCCGGTCGTATCCATTTCCGCTCTGAAAGGAACCAGGATAGAACGCGTCATTGATGTTGCGGAGCTGGTCATTCAGGAGCGTAAAAAGAAAATCAGTACCCCTGAGATGAACGATTTTGTTCAAAAAATACTCAAAGAGCGTCAGCTTCCCATGAAGAGAGGGCGTCAGCTGAAAATTCAATACGCCCTTCAGGTGAAGAGTAATCCGCCGGTATTTAAATTTTTTATGAACAATCCGCAGGAGCTGCCTCCAAATTACCGGCGGTTTATTGAACACAAACTGCGTGAAGAATTTGGGTTTACAGGCGTGCCGATCACAATGGTCTTCAGACAAAAATAGAAGACACTATTTTAGAATAAAATTGAACGATACAGCGCAAAAGGTTATTTTTCTGAAATAGAAAGACGTACATTTTTAAAAATAAACAGACGGTTCTTTTTGATGGATTTGGATAAACCGGTATCAAATGCGTTAAGCGAAGATTTCCAACGCGAACGAAAGTTAACGTTCTTAGAGAATTTATATCTCCCCGAAATCTTTAAGGGGTTATGGTACTCATTTAAACAGATGTTCGCGCCTACGTTTACGATGAACTATCCGGAAGAGAAATGGGATCCGCCGGCTATTTTCCGCGGCCGCCCCGTACTCGTTGAAGATAATGGGAAGGAGAGATGCGTGGCTTGCGGCCTCTGTGCCAGAGCCTGTCCGCCGCTTGCCATCAGCATGCAGGCAAACGAGGATGAAGAGGATCCCAAAGAGCGATACCCGGACTTCTTTGAGATCAATATGCTCCGCTGCATCTATTGCGGATACTGTGAAGAGGTTTGCCCCGAAGAGGCCATTGTGATGAGTAAAGATTACGATATTGTGTTTGAATCACGCGAGGATGCTGTGTACGATAAACAGCGTCTGCTGGTTCCTAAAGAAGATTTGAAAGAGCGCTTAGACTTTTTGAAAGAGTATAAAAACAGGCAGTTTGGCCAGTTCTGGGATTTCCAGGAAGAAAATAATATCCATTCTGTTCGCGACCGGGACCAGGAGTGGAACACCGGCCTTTCACTCGTAGATATGCTTGAACAGCAGAAGAAAAATGATGCCACCAAAGCATCATCAAAATGGTCAGTATAATAAAGGGCACACTCTCTACATTATGATGGCAGATCAGGAGGTAACCCAGCAACAGTATGAAGAGCTCGTGGAAGACGCGCGATATCTTGAAGATGAAGCTGAGGCGCTAAAGTATATTATTGATGAGGTTCCGTATACCGAGGTACCCTCCGGGCAGATGTCGATCATTCAAAAGCTCGCGCTGATCGACTATGCGCAGCATCGATACTACAGGCCGCTGATTGAACGAATATTCACGAGTGCCAGGCCTGTCCAGCTAAAAAATATTGATCACTACACTGACTCTTTCGAATTTCCTGATGATGAAAAAGATGTTCAGAAAGTCCTGAATAAAATTATCAAACACAGAGCAGCCATTCTAAACTTGTTTGATAAAATACCCTTGATAGACTGGGAAAGGGCTGTTGTTGATTCGGATGGAAAGACAATTTCACTGTTCGATTTTGTGAATTCGATGATAAAAGAGGAGAGAAAGCAGCTCAAAGAGATAGCCGACCTGGTTCTGATATACCAGCACAATAAACAAGCCAACAGAGAAGCTAACGCCAAGGCAAAAAAGCGGCACAACAGAGGAGACTAACTTTTGTGGAGCTTAATTCTTTTCGTGTTTTTCTGTTTTTTCTGCTGCATTGTTGTCTACAGACGGCTTGATAAGAGCCCGCACCCCGAGTATCTCAGCTACTCCATTTTTATCTCTTTAGCATTTATGATGGGGATGATGCTTACAGATGCTCCCGAACTGATCCGTGCTGTAGAATTAGTGTATCTAACAGTCTTGATTCTAACCATGGTGCTGCTTCTAATCACCGTACGAACACTGCAGCCTGATTATGCCCGTCACCCTGTAATTTACTCCTACGTGCCGCTGATCATACTGCCGTTCTACGCATATTTTGTTGATAGCTCAATACTTGCCGAAATAACGTTTTTAGCGATACAGGTTACATGTCTGATTGTTTATTCGGGCATCGTCATCATCTATTTCAAATCACTGGATAAAGGGTATCTGCTCTTTATTTCACTTATGCTGTTTATAGGCGCATTTGCTGTATACTGGCTCATTGATGGAAATCAGGAGTGGCGTCTTCCAACAATTCATATGCTCTCCGGAATTGGAATGATTATCGCAAGTTTTAAATTTCCAGCAGTAATTAACAAACACAAACGGCATTGATATGAAACTGAATACCGGTGACAAAGCCCCAGAATTTACTCTGAATAACACAGAAGGAGAGGCAGTAACGCTTCAGGATCTTAAAAACAGCGGGGGAGACACACTGCTTCTTTTTTTCCCGCTCGCTTTTTCGGGCGTGTGTACGGAAGAAGTATGTACACTGCGGGATAACATGAAACTCTATAATTCCCTGAATGCGACCGTGGCCGGCATAAGCGTGGATAGCTTTTTTACCCTAAAAGAGTTTAAAAAGGCGAACAACCTCAATTTTCCACTTCTGAGTGACTTTAATAAAGAGGTTTCAACAAACTACGGAGTGCTTTACGAAGATTTTTTTGGAATGAAGGGAGTTTCAAAACGCTCAGCATTTATCGTTAATGGCAATGGGTTGATCACGTACGCTGAAGTCCTTGATGATTCAGGTAAGCAACCAGACTTTAAAGCCATTCAAAACATCTTGATGAAAAAGTAGTTCGGCAGACTGTGCTGGGAGCTGGACTGTTGTGCTCTTTTTGTTGGGTTTCATATTTGGCTTCTAACCCGGATTATTCACCAAGAAATTATGTCGGGAGCAAGGCGTAGGGAAAAAAGCAACGGAGGAGTACTTGACGTACACTGAGTACGCTTTATTTCCATACAACGAAGCTCCAGGTAAAATTTCGCAGCAAAACCATTAACCCTGATTAGTGTTGCTATCCATTTTATGTATTTGCAATAATTCCTGAGCTTTACATTAAATCACACTTATCTTTGTGAATAATCCGGACTAAGGCCCGATAATTCAAATGTCCCAACCAAGTTATCAGTAAATCTGCCCGAATTTCATCAACTCCACAAATGAAACGTATCTTAAAAGTTTCCCAATTGGGTTGGTGTAATGAATCAGGGGGGTAGGTGGTATTTGAGTTTGTTTGATATCACTCCATACAATTGATCTATTTACTTTACATAATATATATTATACGACATCTTTATAATATGTAATAAAAAGGTAGTCCAAATTGCGGATAGAGAATCTCCATTTTGATCTTCGGAATACTCCGATGGATTGCCAGTTCACTACATCTCGGCTACATGTTCGTATTTATTTTGCCGAATCGAATTCTGCTTAAACCAACTCATAAACGGCGGTAAAATTTTTGGTCAGTTCACTTCTGAGGCATCTGCTTAAAACTGTTAAAAAGTATCTGTAATTAGATGGAACAAATTACCATTGCAGCTTTACAACAACCCAATGCAAAGAGATAATCTCAATTCAACCCGCTGCTCAGATCCCCTCAAATGACTCTATTTATTGTTGAAGACGATAAGATTCAGTGCCTGATTCTTGAAATGATGGTAAGTAAACTCGGGATACACCTCAAAGGCACTGAGGCTTACGGCGAAGTTGCCGTGGAGAGAATTTTAAACGAAAAACCAGACATCGTTCTTCTTGACGTGATGCTAAAAGATTCGTTTAACGGAATAAGTGTTGCCAGGGAGATTAAACAGCACTACGATCCGGTAATTATCTACATTACAGGTAATTCAGATGATGCAAATAAAAAAAGAGCCGAAACAATTGGGTACTTTGATTTTATTCCGAAACCCGTTTCTCTGGCCAGATTAAAGAATACCATTGAAAGCATTTCGTCAACGCAGTAGCATTAGGCTCTGCCAGTTATTGTTACGTATAACTTTTGACTGACAGATCGAACTCTCCTTTCTCGTTGCTGTCAATCTGTATTTTATCCAGAATTGCATCGATATTGATGGGATTTTTCAAGAAAAGATATCCATCTTTTTTACTCTTCTGAATCGACGTTGAGAGCCTGGAAACATCTATAACGAGCAGAAACAGGTTCTTACGCCCCTTGAAATGCTCGTTTAAGTATGTTTTCAGGTTGCCCGACAGCGCGCATTTTATCCCTGTTTCGGGGTCAAAATCTTCGGGAGTAAAATAGCCATTATTGTTTAAAGAGGTCCATTTTCGTCTCGAAACGGCGTGAAATATGAGATCTTCCTGCATTTACTCTGTGTTTTCTTTTTTAAGTTCTGAAGTTGCTATATGCATCACAGCATCTCCTTTATGCACTACAGGGCTATAATTCAGCCCGATAATCCTTCCCTCTTTCCGGTTTGTGATTTTAAAACTCTCATTGCCGTAAGGATCTGTAATTTTACCTAAGATCTGGCGCGGCTTAATCGCTTCACCAAGCTTAATTTTCGGATTAAATAATCCTGCATATTTTGCCCTTATCCAGCTTGATTTACGGTAAATGGATGGTTCTGTAAGTGGCGGTGGGCTGCTGTCTCTCATTCCCATGTGGTGCAAGAACCGCTGCGTGCCTCGTATTGCGATATTAATACCCTCTTCGTCCA
>CAZKIZ010000202.1:0-6473 GCA_964552935.1 uncultured Rhodohalobacter sp.
CAACGATTGGGGATCCCGCATCAGGTGCGGGATGACGCCCTTTTTGGACAGCCTCATGGTTTTGGTCTTCAGTTGAAAAGTCTCAACTGTTTCATTCATCATCACACAGTGTTGATTTTACCGACGGTTATCCGGCAAAATTCAGACGTAAATTTTGGCGCTAATTAATTTGTAGCATTTCAATAAAAGTGTTACAATAACACTTAAACGCCTTCTTATTGTTTCAGAAAGCTTTATGTAATTTTCTCACGCTGAATGCTACTGATTTAATGTCTACTACATACAGTTACGTAATCGGAATTGATTTTGGAACAGACTCCGTTCGGGCTCTTCTGCTTGATACATCAGGAAAAGAGATCGCTGAATCTGTTCACAGGTATTCCCGCTGGGCAGAAGGCAGCTACTGTAAACCGGCTGAGAACATTTTCCGTCAGCACCCTCTGGACTATCTTGAAGGCATTGAATCAGTTTTGAAAGAGGTCGTTTCATCTCTGCCGGACCAGGAAAAAAAGCTCGTTAAAGGAATTTCAGTTGACACTACGGGATCTACTCCTGTAGCTGTTGACAGAAGTGGAACACCTCTGGCTTTGTGTGATGGGTTTGAAGATAACCCCAACGCGATGTTTATTCTTTGGAAAGATCACTCGTCGATTTCTGAAGCAGAAGAGATCAACAAACTGTCGAAATCGTGGGAGGGAGTTGATTACACAAAGTACGTCGGGGGAATCTACTCTTCAGAGTGGTTCTGGGCTAAACTACTGCATGTTCTCAGGGTAGACAAGAAGGTCAGAGAGGCAGCCTATTCCTGGGCAGAACACTGCGACTGGATATCGTTTGAACTCACAGGCGGGAATGACGTTCGTGAAATGAAACGGAGTCGGTGTGCTGCAGGTCATAAGGCGATGTGGCACGAAGAGTTTGAAGGCCTACCGTCAGAGGACTTTCTTACAGCACTGGATCCTCTTTTGTCGGGTCTTCGTCAGCGACTCTACCGCCACACCGTAACGTCCGATCAGCCCGCCGGTACGCTTTCAAAAATGTGGGCTGATAAAACCGGCCTTTCAGAAAATGTTGTGATTGGGGTTGGCGCATTCGATGCTCATATGGGTGCTGTAGGAGGCGAGATTGAGCCGTACTACCTGAGCAGTGTCATGGGAACCTCCACGTGCGACATGTTAGTTGCGCCTCCTGAAGAGATGGACGGAAAGCTGGTGAAGGGAATTTGCGGCCAGGTGGACGGGTCAGTAATCCCCGGTATGATCGGGCTCGAAGCGGGGCAGTCCGCATTCGGGGATGTTTATGCATGGTTTAAGAATTTAATTCAAAAGCCGGTGGGTGAGTTAATTGAGCGGAGTGATTTTTTAAATGCCGATCAGAAAAAGCGCTTACAGAAGGAGTTGGATCAAAAATTAATTGAAAAATTGTCATTGGAATCGGCGTCAATAGACGTGACCGAGACAGATATTGTAGCGCTTGACTGGCTGAACGGGCGTCGCACACCGGATGCAAATCAAAAGCTTAAGACAACAATCGAAGGCCTCGATCTGGGCAGTGACGCCGCATCCGTGTTCAAAGCTCTTGTAGAATCCACCTGCTTTGGTGCTAAAGCAATAGCTGAGCGGTTTCGCGAAGAAGGTATTCCTATTAAAGGCGTGCTGGGGCTGGGTGGTGTTGCAAAAAAATCACCCTACGTTATGCAGATTCTCGCAGATGTATTGAATATGCCAATTAAAGTTGTGAAATCTGAACAAACATGTGCCCTGGGAGCCGGGATGTTCGCAGCAACTGCAGCAGGATTGTTCAGTAGTGCAGAGGAGGCAAAAAATAGTATGGGCAGCGGTTTTGATACGATTTACAGGCCGAGGCCGGAATATGTGGAGACGTATAATAAGCTATACAAGCGATATCTCTCACTTGGAGAAACCGCAGAGCGGAGAGTAAATCAATTAACTGACTAAACAGAACAAATGGCTGAATATAAAGAGTTGAAGGAGCAGGCATATGAGGCGAACATGCGCATTAATGAGCTGGACCTTGTTCTCTTTACATTTGGAAACGCCAGTTCTGCAGATCACGCCAGAAATGTGTTTGCGATTAAGCCGAGCGGTGTGCCCTACAGTGATCTGAAAACAGACGACATGGTGATTGTGGATTTTGACGGCAAAAAGGTGGAGGGGTATCTACGCCCGTCATCAGATACGAAAACGCACGCGCTGCTGTATAAAACCTGGAATCAAATCGGGGGAGTGGTCCACACCCATTCAACCTACGCCACAGCGTGGGCTCAAACCCTACAGGATATTCCGATATTGGGCACCACTCATGCCGACCATCTCGCAATGGATATTCCGTGTACCCCATCCATGAAAGACGAACAGATTCGCGGTAACTACGAATATGAAACAGGTCGCCAGATTTTAGATGAGTTTGAAAAGAGAAACCTTTCATACACAGAAGCTGAAATGGTTTTGGTTGGGAGCCACGCCCCGTTTACCTGGGGCGAAACGGCTGATAAAGCTGTCTACAATAGTGCTGTCCTTGAAGAGATTGCAAAAATGGCGTTCCTTAGCCTTCAAATCAGACCGGATACATCCCGTATGAAGGACTCACTTATTCGAAAACATTACGATCGGAAACATGGCATAAATGCATACTACGGCCAGGATTAACTTAAAATTAGAGCTGAATAAAAATGATTGAAGAGCGAAAACCAAGGATTGGGCTTTTAGGTATCATGCAGGAGCTGTACGATGATTCGATTCCCGGGATTACAGAGCGCCAGGAGGAGTATGCCAGGGACGTATGTGATCAACTCAGCAGTGCAGCAGATTGGACCTTTCCCCGCGCGGCAAGAAACCGGGAGGACATAGAAGAAATCCTGGCGAAATTTAACTACGACGGGCTGGACGGTGTGATGATCGTAATGCTGACCTACGGCCCTGCAATGAGAACGGTTCGTGCACTTCTAAAGAACTCCCTTCCAATCCTGCTCGCTAATATTCAGCCCGAAAGCGGCGTTCGGAATGACTGGAATATGGATGATCTTACGTACAACCAGGGAGTTCACGGCGCACAGGATATGGCTAATGCGATTATCCGTACATCGGGAGACAATTTTGAGGTAATTTCGGCAGACTGGAAAAGCAGTGAGTTCAGAGAGTATGTTTCGGATTGGGCACTTGCGGCTAAGGCAGCCGCAGAACTCAAAAAGATGAAGATTGCCTCGATCGGCAAAATGCACGGAATGGGGGATACTCTTTCAGATGAAGCAGCTTTCACAAGAATTATTGGCCCGGAAGTGAACCGTGAATATATTGGCGAAGTACAGAGAATGATGGGGAAAGTTTCTGAAGAGGAGATCGACCGGCAGATTCAGGTTGAGAGAGACCGGTTTGATGTTGACGACAACATGCCTGAGAAAAATCTGCGGTATGCGGTAGAAATGTACCTGGGCTTTAAAGCTTTTCTCAAAAACGGTGGCTATGCCGGGTTTTCAGCACATTTCGACACCTTTAACGGTGACGGACGATTTGAGCAGATCAACATGCTTGCCGCCTCCAATTTAATGGCGGAAGGGTACGGTTATGCCGCTGAGGGAGATACAAATACAGCAAGTATGGTTGCTGCAGGGCATATCCTGGAGGCGAACGCCCACTTTACTGAGATGTACGCAATGGATTTTAATAAGGGCTCTATGCTGATGAGCCATATGGGGGAGGGAAACTGGAAGATTGCGCGTAAAGATCAGCCGGTAAAACTTGTAGACCGTGAACTGGGTATCGGAAATCTTAATAATCCTCCCACCCACGTTTTCATGGCTGAACCGGGCCCCGCAACGATGGTCTCGCTTGTGCATATCGTAGGTGATCAGTTTCGCCTTGTTGTGGCCTACGGTTACGTATTGGACACTGATACTGTACCTACCATTGAGATGCCATATTTTCATTTCAAACCCTCAACGGGCCTTCGGAAATGTAATGATGAGTGGCTTAAAGCGGGTGGGACCCATCATCAGACTCTCCATCTTGGAGATCAGCGGCGGAAATGGAAAATGCTCTGCAAAATTTTAGGGATTGAGTATGCTGAAGTGTAGCTTCTTCAGAATCAACACCTCTGATGGATTAAATAAATTGAATTTTGAAAGAAACATAGACAGCGAATCAACAACTTAGGAACCATGAACTACGATATAATTATATGGGTGCTTTAGCTACTTTAGACTGGATTGTTATTGCACTTTACTTTGCTGTGATAGCGGGTTTGGCCTGGTGGGTTATTCGACAGCCGACGGAAACATCTACGGACTACTTCCTGGCAGGCCGACATCTCGGCTGGCTTATTGTTGGCGCTTCTATATTCTCTTCCAATATAGGATCTGAGCATCTTGTAGGCCTTGCGGGATCAGGAGCTACAGACGGTGTGGCGATGGCTCACTACGAGCTTCACGCCTGGTGTCTGCTGGTTCTGGGATGGATTATGGTTCCATTTTATATTCGCTCACGCGTCTTTACGATGCCCGAATTTCTTGAAAGACGCTTTTCGCCCATGGCGCGTGCGCTTCTTTCCGGAATTTCGCTTGTAGCGTATGTTCTTACAAAGATTGCCGTTGGTATATTTGCCGGAGGTATTGTTTTTAGTGTGCTTATGCCGGAACTGAACTTCATGGGAATGAACAGTTTCTGGATTGGGTCTATTCTTGTAATTCTTTTTACGGGCGCCTACACGATTTTGGGAGGTTTGCGGGCCGTCGCCTATACAGAGGCACTGCAGACTCTCATATTGGTTTTTGGTTCGCTCATGGTTTTGATTTACGGACTCGATGCAATCGGGGGCTGGGGAAGGCTTGTGGAAATTGCCGGCGAAGATATGTTTGATCTCTGGAAGCCGCTTGTCCCGGAAGGGATGGAAGGCACTTGGGCACCCGTTCTTGAAGAAGATCGAATGGCGTGGTATTTCAACGGTAACTATCCCTGGCTCGGGATGCTTTTTGCCGCCCCGATTGTAGGATTGTGGTACTGGACTACCGACCAATATATAGTGCAGCGTGCCCTGGGTGCAGCAAATATCAAGGAAGCCCGCCGGGGATCTATCGCAGCCGCTTTTCTTAAGCTACTGCCGGTATTCATATTTATAGTGCCCGGAATTATCACGTTTGCACTGGCTCAATCTGGTGAAATTGAAGCCCTGCAGCAGGCTCTGATCGATGAGAACGGAGAAGTGATCACACAAAATGCGCAGGCAGCTTTTCCAATGCTCGTTACCCACATATTACCTGTCGGAATTCGCGGAATTGTGGTAGCCGGACTCCTTGCCGCATTAATGAGTTCTCTGGCTGGAGTGTTTAACGCTTCCTCGACTCTCTTCACGATGGACTTCTATAAAAAGTTCAGGCCTGAATCCTCTGAAGAGCGGCTGGTCTTGATGGGCCGGATTGCAACAGTTGTGATGGTTATTATCGGCCTTCTTTGGATTCCCGTTATTCAGGGGAGCCGTGGGCTTTACGACTACCTGCAGGGTGTTCAATCCTATCTCGCTCCGCCGATATTCGTCGTATTCTTCCTGGGTGTTTTCTATAAGCGCCTGAACAAAGAGGGGTGTATGGCTGCATTGATTGTCGGATTTCTGATGGGCCTTTTCCGGCTGGCAGTTGATACACCGGTGGCGTTAATTGATGGCTTTGAATACACAGAAGGCACCTTTTTGTGGATCATCAGCAACATTTTCTTCCAGTATTACAGCCTGATTATCTTTCTGGTCTGTATTGCCGTGATGGTGGGCGTAAGCTACATGACAAAACCGCCTGACTATAACAAAATTGCCGGTCTTACTTTTGGAACGCTTTCAGATAAAGACAGGCGCGATTCGCGATCGAGCTGGAACTGGAGAGATATGTCTCTTTCAATCTTGCTGGTCATTATGATCATAATTATATACTTCTTTTTTAGCTGATACCAACATTAACACTAACCATAAAATAGACAGCATGATACAATCAAAGCTATTTAACATTACTGCTTTAGTGATACTGTTCGGGTTCTTTTCTTTTGCGTGTTCTTCCGATACGGAAACAGCGAGCTACGACGACACTCCTGAAGTACTCATTTTCGGGGGTGGTGATCACCACGATTTCGATCGCTGGTTCAATGTGGAAGACTCAACGATTATCGCCCAAACCGGCGCCAATGTTCGTTACACGGACGATCCCTCTGCTGTACTTCCGGCGCTTTCAGGGATTGATATTCTGAATATGAACACCAATCAATCTATTGACATCCCTGAATTCCCCGACCGAATTATTGAATTTGTGGAAGAGGGAAATGGTCTGCTTCTGGTGCATGCCGCAAGCTGGTTCATATGGGACTGGCCCGACTACTACCGCCACCTGATCGGCGGTGGAACATCGAGTCACGGCCCATTTGGTGAGTTTGAGGTCTATGTTGAAGACACGGATCATCCGTTGATGCAGAACGTAC
>CAZKIZ010000203.1:0-6445 GCA_964552935.1 uncultured Rhodohalobacter sp.
ACAAGACTCATTACCCAACTAAATGACGAAGCAGAAAACAATCTTATCCGGTATCCAGCCATCAGGAAAACTCCACATCGGAAATTACTTTGGAGCGATGAGGCAGCATATCGCGATGCAGGAGAAAGGGGATGCGTTCTACTTTTTGGCTAACTACCACTCGCTTACATCTGTATCAAATGGAGAAACGCTCTCTGAATACACGCAGGATGTTGTTTTAGATTACCTGGCGCTGGGCCTTGATCCACAAAAGTGTACCTTTTTTGCGCAGTCGGATGTGCCGCAAACAACAGAGCTGGCGTGGATTCTGGGGACTTTAACCCCGGTTTCGATGATGGAGAAAGGAGTTGCATATAAAGACAAAGTAGCGAACGGTTTGAACCCCAATATCGGTTTATTTACGTATCCGATCCTTCAGGCTGCGGATATTCTGATTTACCATTCGGATATTGTGCCTGTAGGGGAAGATCAAAAGCAAAATATTGAAATTACGCGGGATCTGGCTGGAAAACTGAATCGCGCCTACGACAGCGATCTTCTGATTATACCTGAGGAGCATATTGTAAAATCGGTTGCAACTGTTCCGGGCGTGGATGGCAGAAAAATGAGTAAATCATACGGGAATACGATTGATATTTTTGATGAGGGCAAAACGCTGAAAAAATCGGTTATGTCGATCAAAACAGATTCTACCGCGCTTGAGGAGCCGAAAGATCCTGAAACCTGTAACGTTTTTGCGCTTATTAAACTGTTTGCTGATGAGGCCCACAAAAATGAAATTGCAGAAAAATACAGGGCCGGCGGTTATGGATACGGGCACGCCAAAAAAGTGCTTTTGGGTTTGATTGACGATTATTTTAAAGATGCCCGCGAGCGAAGGAAGAAGCTGGCTTCTGATCCCAACTATCTCAACGATGTGCTTCGTGAAGGCGGCAAAAAGGCACGGGAACGGGCTGAGGAGGTCATGGAGCCGATCCGCTCCGCTACCGGACTCTACAGGAGCTTTAAATATTGAAAAAGACGTTTAATTAGATCTGTTTCGTTTAGCCTGCATTATTCACCAAGAAATTTGGTTGTGAATAATGCAGGTTAGAAACGTAATTCAAACCAACGGCATAACAGTTTAGACAAATATCTCATTTCGACTTACTACCCATGATTCTAATTATTGACAACTACGACTCTTTTACCTACAACCTGGTGCATATCGTGGCAGAAGTGACGGATGATTACCGTGTGATACGCAATGATGATTTGACGGTTGAAGAGATTCGGGAGCTGAATCCCGACAAAATTCTGATCTCACCGGGACCCGGCCGTCCTGAAAATGCAGGTGTAACTGAGGAGATCATCCGGGAGCTGGGGCCGGACATTCCGATACTTGGCGTCTGTCTCGGACATCAGGCGATTGGCCAGGTTTTCGGGGCTAATGTGATACATGCACCGAGCCTGATGCACGGCAAAACCTCGCAGATCGATCACGATGGAAAATCGGTGTTCGACCAGGTAGAACCTCAATTCACCGCAACACGCTACCATTCACTCGCGCTGGAGTCGGGCAGCGTACCGGATCAGCATCTTGAAATCACAGCCAGAACACCAGACGGAGTTATCATGGGGGTGAGGCATCGAAAATTTCCTATCGAAGGCATCCAGTTTCATCCTGAAAGTATCCTCACAACAGAAGGGCCTAAGATTGTTAAAAACTGGCTCAAACTTGACTATAAGAAGGTACTGACCTAACCAAAGTTCCATGCGCTTATAAACGATTGTTCTCTAAATGAAAATATCTTAACCCACTCAAATCCAAATGTTTACAACATACCTCGAGAAAATTTCTGTCCATGAAAATCTTACCAAAGCCGAAGCATCACACGCGTTGAGTCTTATTGTTGACGGCGAGGTAACGAACGAAGAAGTTGCGGCATTTCTGATGGGCATGAGGATGAAAGGGGAGACTGCTGAAGAGCTTACTTCTTTCGTTGAGGTGATGCGCGAAGCATCAACAAAAGTTGAGGTAGACACGACCGGTGCGGTGGATCTTTGTGGTACAGGCGGGGATAAGTCCGGGACGTTTAATATATCCACGGCGGCGATGTTCGTCGTTGCCGGTGCAGGCGTACCGGTACTGAAACACGGCAACCGCAGTGTTTCGAGCAAGAGCGGAAGTATGGATGTGCTGGAGACTCTTGGAGCCGTTCCAAACCTTCAAAAAGAGCAGGTTGAAATCCTTTTTGAGGAGACAGGCATGGCGTTTATGTTTGCGCCCAACTTTCATCCCGCAATGAAGTACGTTATGCCGGCACGGAGAGCACTGAAAATCCGTACATTTTTTAACATGCTGGGACCGCTGCTAAACCCGGCCGGCGTAAAACACCAGGTGGTGGGAGCGTTCAGCAAGGAAGCTGCCGGTCTGATGATACAAATTCTTGCAAACCTGGATACCAAAACCGCGTTTACATTAAGTGCCCACGACGGGCTTGATGAGGTTAGCCTCTCATCGCAGACAGAAATAT
This sequence comes from uncultured Rhodohalobacter sp., assembly GCA_964552935.1. Lineage (GTDB taxonomy): Bacteria > Bacteroidota > Rhodothermia > Balneolales > Balneolaceae > SW132. The sequence goes on from CAZKIZ010000203.1 coordinate 2,517, forward strand.
TTGAGCTAAAATCTAACCTCAGCGGTACTTCAACGACGTTTGACCCGGCAAGCCTTGGATATGATAAGGTTGATTTTAGTGAGCTTCTGGGCGGCAACGCAGAATATAATGCCGAAATTATCATCAATATTGTAAATGGTAATGCTTCCCGTGCACAGCGAAATATTGTAGAATTGAATGCCGCATTTGGTATTCACGCTGCCCAGGCAGCCGATACTCTCGAAAAAGCTGTTGAAATGGCCTCCGATAGTATTAACTCAGGCAGGGCGGCAGATAAACTGGAACAATTCATTCAGGCATCAAAACGGCTGGCTTAATTATGGCAAGTATTCTTGAAGAAATTGTACACAAAACTCAAAGCGATCTGAAAAAGCGTCGCAGGGAAGTTTCATGGAATGAGCTGGAATCCTTTCCGGGATTTGAGAAGGAGAAAAAGTCTCTGGCTGCTGCTCTTTCTGCTGAAGATACTGTCTCGATCATTGCTGAAGTTAAAAAAGGATCACCCTCCAAAGGGGTTATCAGGCAGGATTTCAATCCAAAAAAAATTGCTGAGCAGTATATTGAGGGTGGTGCCGCAGCGCTTTCTGTTCTTACTGATGAGCCGTTCTTTATGGGATCGCCCGATTTTTTGACTGATATATCTTCTATCAGCCCCATACCGATATTACGCAAAGATTTTTTGGTAGATCCCTACCAGATCAAGGAAGCATCGGCGATCGGTGCAGATGCAGTGCTTCTGATAGCCACGATATGTGAAGGGAATCAGCTTTCAGAACTTCTAAAAGCCGCAAAAGAATTTGGTCTGGAAGCTCTGGTTGAATGCTATCACGAATCAGAAGTGGATTCCCTGGACTGGAATGAAGTCTCCATTCTTGGAGTGAATAACCGCGATCTGAATACATTTACTGTGGATTTGCACAGGGGCGTTGAACTGTTGAAAAAATCGCCCCGTTCAACTATAAGAGTATCAGAAAGCGGATTGAAAACTCCTGCGGACCTGGCTGTACTGCACAAAAATGGAATTGATGCGGCACTGATTGGCGAGCAGCTTATGAGGCAGCCTGATCCCGGCAAGGCGCTTAAAACAATGATTAAGGAGTACAAGAAATTAGTGTAGCAGCAGGGCCGTGCGCTGACTATTTCGGAAACCTGAGTTTGAATTAAAGAAAAAACCCAAACGAATTTATGTTCGCAGACCCCGAAAACAGAACAAAAACAAAGATTTGCGGGATTACCAACCTGGAGGATGCGAGGTTTGTGTCCGGTGCGCTGGCTGATTATATAGGCTTTATTTTTTATCCAGACAGCCCCCGCTATATTGAACCTGCAAAAGCAGGAGCGATCATTAACTGGCTGGAAGGTCCCCAAAAGGTTGGGGTTTTTGTGAACCAGCCGCTGGATGACGTACAGTCAATCGCCACGCAAACCGGGCTCGACCTGGTTCAGCTCCACGGGGATGAATCTGTAGAGTACTGTAGTTTGATTGAGCAGCCGGTGATAAAGGTTTTCCATGTTGGGGAGAAGACGTCGGCCACAGATCTGCGACAAAGGATCGATCCTTACCTGGATGAAGTTGAATACCTGTTATTTGATACTAAGCTTCCCGGTAAATGGGGTGGTACAGGTCAATCATTCGACTGGAATCTTCTTTCTGAAATCGGCGAACTGAAGCCTTACTTTCTTTCAGGAGGTTTGAGTGATGAAAACATTCTTGATGCCATAAAACAGACGCACCCGTACGCTGTAGACCTGTCAAGCGGACTCGAGGAGTCGCCCGGCCTCAAAGATTTTTCCAAAGTTGAACGTTTTTTTGATGAGATGCGCAATATCTGGGATGCCCAGGAGATGGGCGAGCTTTAAACAGATATCACAAATCATTACAAAGAACAGGAGTTCGTTTGCAACGAATATTGTTGTGAAATGAGTGACCACTGAGTATAAGAATATTGCCGCCCGTCAGATGTAAGAACGGGTCATTTTTTTAACACCGATTAACCATACGTGAATTATGAATTACGAAGCACCCACAAAATCCGGCTATTACGGCAGTTACGGAGGTAAATTCGTCCCTGAAATCCTTATGCCCGCTCTTGAAGAGCTTGAACTGGCGTTTGAGGAAGCCCAGTCGGATCCCATCTTTATGAACCAATACCACCAGCTATTGGAAGAGTATGTAGGCCGGCCGACTAAACTGACGTTTGCGGATCGCCTGACCGAGCACTACGGAAAAGCAAAAATTTACCTGAAGCGGGAAGACCTGTGTCACACAGGAGCTCATAAAATTAACAACGCAATCGGTCAGATTTTGCTCGCCAAAAAAATGGGTAAAAGCCGGATCATAGCTGAAACCGGTGCCGGGCAGCACGGCGTTGCGACGGCAACCGCATGCGCCAAGTTTGGTTTGGAGTGCGTGGTGTACATGGGTGCTGAAGATATGGAGCGCCAAAAACTCAATGTAGAGCGTATGCGCCTTCTTGGAACGGAGGTGCGTTCGGTGTCAAGTGGTTCAAAAACGTTAAAAGACGCAACAAATGAAGCGATTCGCGACTGGGTAACCAATGTAGAGGATACGTTCTACATCATCGGATCTGTAGTCGGACCGCATCCCTATCCAATGATGACCCGGGATTTTCACCAGGTGATTGGTAAAGAGACAAAATCGCAGCTTCTTCAGGCTGAGAGTAAGCTGCCGGATTATATTATTGCTTGTGTTGGCGGGGGATCTAACGCCATCGGTTTTTTCTATCCGTTTATAGATGACGAAAGCGTGAAAATGATTGGCGTTGAAGCTGCCGGTTTAGGGTCAGATACGGATCAAACAGCCGCCACGCTCACAATTGGAACACCCGGCATTCTTCATGGATCGCTCAGCTACCTTCTCCACAACAGCGAGGGGCAGATACAGCTGGCACACTCCATCAGCGCAGGGCTCGATTATCCTGGTATCGGTCCGGAGCACGCCTACCTCCACGATATCAAAAGAGTGTCGTACTACGGCGTGACTGATAAAGATGCAATGGCTGCCGTGAAAAGAACATCGGAGCTGGAGGGAATTATTCCCGCCATCGAAACCGCCCACGCGCTTGCATATCTTGAAACGTTGATGCCTCTAACAAAGAAAGATGAAGTTGTTGTTCTGAACTGCTCCGGCAGAGGCGACAAAGACATGAAAACCATTTCAGATTATTTTAACTCATGATTGCACAGAAAAACAGAATACACTCCGTTTTTGAAAATCGTAAAGATGATCAAAAGATCATGTCCCTGTTTTTAACAGCGGGATATCCCGACCTGGAATCCACAGTTGAACTGATCCTCGGTTTTGAGAAAAATGGTGCGGATATGATTGAACTGGGAATGCCGTTCAGCGATCCGCTGGCGGACGGTCCCACTATTCAATACGCCAGTAATGTGGCCATTGAAGCGGGAATTACGATGGACAAGATCTTCGAGATGGTGAAGGAGATCCGTAAGCATTCCGAAATTCCGATCGTTCTGATGGGCTACATCAATCCGGTATTTCGATACGGAGTTGAGAAATTCTGCAGCCGGGCTGAAGAGTGTGGGGTTGATGGCTTGATTATTCCTGATGCTCCCATTGAAGAGTCAGGGATTCTGAGTAAACACGCTGACAAGGCCGGGCTGGCGATGATATTTCTGGTAGCCCCGAATACCTCCAGCGAACGGATGAAGCTGATCGATCAAAAAAGTGAGGGGTTCGTGTACTGCGTTTCAGTGACAGGCGTTACAGGTGCACGCGATGGTGATGAAGTAGCACAATCGGTTCAGAAATTTATTGCACGGGTACGTGATAACGTCCAAAAAAACCCAAAGCTTGTAGGGTTTGGCATTAAAAATCACGATGATGCTATGAAGATATCATCTGATCTGGATGGATTTATTGTAGGAAGTGCGCTTGTTGATGCGAT
>CAZKIZ010000204.1:0-6393 GCA_964552935.1 uncultured Rhodohalobacter sp.
CCCCTTGAGGGGAGTACGGCTTTAGCCGGGAGGGGTGTTCGATGCACTAAGATGAGGCATATTTTCAATCTGCCACTGGTAGACCTCAGAGATTGAAACTGTCACTGGTAGCCACTAATTTTGCCCAAAAACAGGCAACACTATTCAAAAGGTGACAGGTCCAGAAATCCCCTCCCCGAAGAAATCGGGACCAAGTGTGGCTTGAGAGGGGAAAGGCGTAAACGAAACGGCGAAGCCGGGTGAGTTTAGCGAGGGGTGTGTTCCACGGCTTTGATCGTGAGCCACAGCCGTTTTAGGTTCCTTGCCCATGCAAACACACCCCTGAATCCCAAAACGGACGCTTCGCGTTGTTTTGTTATTCTGTCCCCTCTCTTTTTGACCGCTGCTGTCTGGCTGGCGTGGTACCTGAAACAGAACTGGAGCAGCGTTACGGATCTGAAACCTTTTGAAGAGCATGACGCAGTCAAATCCAACTCAGGGTGGCAGTAAAATTTAAGTACTGAATGTTCACTAATTTGTTTCTCTGAGATGTTTTCACACTTTTAAACATTCCATTGCAGATACCCAATAACCAATCACCAAAAACCAAATTAGTCCATCGAGTTTGGATTGGTGCGCGCAATCTCCTGGTACATCAGGTACTCTTCGGGAGTAACATCGGCAAAGAGATAGTTTAGAGGGTCAACCGACCTGCCGTTCAGGTGAACTTCATAGTGGAGATGAGGCCCGTTTGTGAGCCCTGTGTTGCCTGAATACGCTACGATTTGTCCTCTCTTAACTTTGCTTCCAACACGAATGCCATCAGCAAAACCGGAGAGGTGGGCATATCTCGTTTCAAGCCCAAATCCGTGATCGATCGTAAGGAGGTTGCCGTAATTTCCGTTTCGTCCCGCAAATTTAACCACACCATCGCCGGTAGCGTAGAGGTCAGTACCAATGTCAGCTCTGAAATCTACTCCGTCATGCATCCGTTTGTACTTAAATACCGGATGCATGCGCATCCCATATCCGCTCAAGAGAATACCGTTCACAGGACGGACGGCGGGGAGGTGGCGCAGCCTCTCCTGGTTGTTATTGTAATAGGCTTGAATCTCGTGAAAAGAGAGCTGCTGTACGTTGATCCGTCTTTCCAGGTTGTCGAGCCGGGAAGCGGTCCATTTTAAAATATCCGCGGTCTCCTTGCTATAAAGATCAAATTCTGAATAGATGTCCGCACCGCCAATACCCGGCTGGCGTTCTTCATCGGGAATTGGATCCATTCCGAGCACAGATCGATACATCTCATTATCCATGTCTGCAATGGTCTGGACCTGGTCTTCGAGCGATAGAATTGACGTTTTCGTCTCTTCAAGCTGACTTGCCAAAATTATATTTTCTGCTTTGAGCGCCAGTTCCGCAGGTGAGCCGATATTCTGTGACAGAGCTGCTAACCCGGCACATGCGAATACCACGCTGCTGATGAGCCAGATTGAAAATGTGTGCAGATATCGTTCTTTCCTGCCGTAGTTTACAGGTACAAACCGGCACTGGTCATCGTCGTAAACATAGTGATTGCTGGTAGACATACAGAATCCTTTTGTTGATAATAGCCGGAGAATTTAACATTAAAATTCTCTAATAAACAAGAGGATCTCAGGGTGCAATTGTTACAAATTTATTCAAAATCACTTTCAAAGTAGTCGACAGCACGTTCAGGCATTCCTGCACCATCTTTTTTCTTTGCAATGTGAGAATGAATTTTGTTCTGAAACTCCTCAGCGGCATCATATCCATAATGTTTGAGCAGATAGTTCATCGCAATGACTTCTGCAATTACAGTGATGTTCTTACCAGGAGTTATCGGCAGTTTGATGATTGGAATTAAGGTGTCTAAGATTTCAAATGTTTCGTTATCGAGTCCGGTACGATCTACGTTTTTTGCATCTTCCCAAAGCTTGAGCTCAAGGATCACTTCTAGACGCTTCTGATACCGTATGGAGCGGATTCCAAACATCGACATCACATTTACAATACCAAGGCCCCGGATCTCCATAAAATGTTTGTTCATTTCGGTAGCAGATGCAATCAGTATGTTACTCTTTTTGGTGAGCATCACTACATCATCGGAGACCAGCCTGTGACCGCGTTCAACAAGATCGAGAGCAACTTCGCTTTTGCCGATCCCTGAACTACCGCTGATGAGTATCCCGATGCCGTATACATCTACCATTGTGCCGTGTACCATGGTCTGAACCGCAAAATAGTCCTGCAGAAAATCCCGCAGCAGAAACATAAATTTTGTCGTTCTGACGCTGGTATAGGCGACCGGAACATTGTAATCCTGCGCTATTTGAAGCAGGTGTTTGGGGAGCTTGTTACCTGCTGTACAGAAAAATATAGGAACGTCGAAGTTCGCTACTTTTTTAAAGGAATCTATTTGTTCTTGTCTTGATAAATTCTCGAGATACCGGGACTCTGTGTTCCCGATGATCTGAATTTTTTCATACGTAAACAGATCTATATAGCCTGCAAGAGCCAATCCGGGCCTGTGGAGATCTTCGCCTGTGACGAAGTTTTCGTCTGCTTTCTTTTCACCTGCTGCGAGTTCTATATCAACGCGAAGATTCTTTTGAATCTTCATCAGCAGGGTAGAAACAGAAATTTTTTCTTTTCCCGGAATTGGCTTTTGATTATGCAAAGGCATGGAGCTGCTGCTTAATTATGCTCAAAATGTTTGGTTTTATACTTTCTGATTCTGCGGATCGCAGTTTCAACCGCGTTATTCATAGCCTGTTCGTAAGAAGAGGCTTCTTCAGACACGTTCAACAATTTTTTGGGCACTTTTACATTTAATTCAGCCCGGTACGGATTTTCATCATCCTGGCCGGGCTGTAAAACGATGTCGCAAACAATGATTTTATCAAAAAACTGCTCCAGTTTTTCAACAGCATCTAAGCTGTACTGTTTAAGATCTCTGCTGGCATCGAAATGTCTTGCTGTGAACGTCGTTTTCATAGATGTTATGATTTAGGTTAATAGTCTGCCCTTGGATGGGCTTGTTGATAGATATTCTTTAAATGTTCAACGCTTGTGTGTGTGTAAATTTGCGTTGCAGATAAATTTGAGTGCCCCAGTAGTTCTTTAATGACGCGAATGTCGGCTCCTGCGTTCAGAAGATGCGTTGCAAAACTGTGCCGGAGTACGTGGGGGCTTTTTTGTGATATTTCACTTACTCTTTCAATAAACGATTTTACAAGCCTCTGAACAAATCTCGCATACACACGCTGACCACCGGGAGCCAGAAACACAGATTTTTTTGCATCCTTGTCAGTCCGCTTATCATATAGTACTGTTCGATGGTCGAGATGTTTCTTCAAAGAAGTAAGTGCGTGGGTGCCTAATGGTACAATTCGTTGCTTATTGCCTTTTCCCTGTACGATGATTTGGTGCTGCCCAAAATTCAGGTCTGACAGATTGAGCTGCGTAAGTTCACTAAGCCTGATACCTGTGCCAAACAGGAGTTCTAAAATTGCGCGTTCCTGAATGTCAGATGGTGATTCTCCATCCGCCAGCTCCATCATTCGCTCAATATCTATTGTGTTGAGGGTCTTTGGAAGACGTTTCTCCTGTTTTGGAAGGATAAGGAGGTGAGCCGGGTTTTTTGATACGTGACCGCGTTTAAAGCAATACTTAAAAAAGGATCGGATTGAGGCTACTTTACGTGCAAGCGTGCTTCTTGCCATTCCTTCTTCGGACAGCTGCCCAAGCCATACCCGGATATCGAGCCGGGTAATATGGTTGATATCAACCTGATCAACGGGTGTATCATACTCTGTGGCTAAAAAGGTATTGAACTGCTCCAGGTCAGTACGGTAAGATATGATGGTATGAGAAGAGGAGTTTCGCTCAATTTCCAGGTATCGCAAAAATTTATCAACAATATCTTTCATAACTACAATATGATGCTATTTCATGAAATATACCATCTGATTACGAATGAAAAATGAATATTTATAATGAAGTAAAAATGGCTGATTGTCTCATGGTGTAAGCAAAAAAACGCAATTCGGACTGTATGTCAAACTTTTCTTCCCTTCCACTCTGCTTTCTTACCTGTAAGATGATCTGTTACTGATATGATACCAAGCCTCTGGAACCAAAGCACGGAAACAGGGTGCAGAAATCCGTAAATAGGATTCCATTTAAACCATACCGAAAGAATGAAGCGGTGGAGAAGAATAATCGAGACTGAACTTATAGATAGAAAAAACAGGGCCGGCTCAGAAATGTATAGCGAGTAGGGCAGGAGTATAAACGGCAATACAAAGACGACCAGGTGCAGCACAGCCATAAAAAAGAAAAGCGGTATGGACCGATCAAAGCCGGGGAAAAAGTTTTTTCTGAGTCCGTTGAAGATCTCTTTTTCAGAACGGTACATTCTGCAGCTTATAGATCCCACTCCTTCAAACATCCTGAGAGTGAGGCCTTTTCTCCGCGCCTGTTTTGCAAGTTCAACGTCTTCAACAACCTGGTTTTTTACGGTCTGATGGCCACCTAACGTAGTGTAAGCCTCTTTTTTAAACCCGATGCACTGACCGCAGGCTGCAGCAAAAAGCGGCGCGATTTTAGCCTTCAAAAAAGGAGGGACCCATCGTGGTGATCTGTAAACATAAATCGTTGGAAGAAGAGTGAGCAGCGCATAGTAAATCAGGGGAACGATCATTTTCTCCCAGAAACTTTCGGTTATCTGCTGCGGCCAAACCGTAATCATATCCAGATTCCATCGATCAAAAGCTCCTGCGGTTTGATTTAGCATTCCAGGATAAAGTCGGGTATCTGCATCCAAAAAAAGGAGAATTTCTCCATCGGCATGATCTGCGAGCTGCTGACAAGCCCACGGTTTACCGAGCCATTTTTTGGGTTTTTCTTTCGCATCAACTATCCGTACAAGGTTCGGATACCTGTTTTTTACGTCTTCAATAAGCTTTGCGGTGTTGTCGGTGGAGTGATCATCCAGCACAAGTATTTCAAAATCGGGATAGGTCTGTTCACAAACCGATGTTAGAACTTTAACGATGTTCATCTCTTCATTGCGGGCAGGAATACAGACAGATATTTTTGGAAGATCGGAAGAGTCAGTGGCATATTTTCGAATGGGGGTAAACTCAAGCCTGTTTCGTAAAAGTACGGCAGAAGTGAGCAGAAGGAACAGCAATGAGAACGAATTTAGCCAAAATAGTGTGGTAGGATCTGTCAAAATAGGACTAAAAGTGTGAATCAGATTTTTAAAATCGTAATTTGTTACAGGCCAACGATTTTGAAATAAGCAGCATTCATAAGTATATGCAAATTTTATCAGACACAAATCTTGATATTCGAAGTTCTAAGCCGAAGCCCGGCAGTTACGAATGGTGGTATTTCGATGCGATTACCGGGGATGGCGAGTACACCGTCGTAGCGATATTCTATGACGGGAATCCATTTTCGAGACGGTATATTGACGCAATTGAGAGCGGAAGAACGGATCTTGAAGGTCAGTTTCCGGCCATCAGTCTATCGGTCTACAAAGGAAGCTCCCCTGTATTCTACTCATTTGAAGAGGTAAACCCTGATGAGGCTTCATTTTCCTCTTCAAAACCTGAGGGGGAGGTGAAACAGAACCGATTTTATCGGGAATTTAAAGGTGATAAGCTTATATACAACCTGGAACTGGATCAGCAGCTGCCAAATGGTGACCGGCTGGAGGGTGCACTCAGTTTTCAATCAGCAGCACAACATTTTGAAATGAACGGCGGAAAACCTTCAGCTGAGAGCGAGAAGCACCGATGGAATCTCGTTCAACCCACCGCTGAGGTGACCGGGAAGCTCTCTATCAGCGGATTTAACGCGCAGGAGATCCTTTTCGAAGGAACCGGATATCATGATCACAATACCGGTGAAGAGCCGATGCGGGATAGTTTTAAAGAGTGGTACTGGGGACGGGTTCATTTCCCGAACCATACGCTCGTATACTACCTGATGAATGAAAATGGAGTGATGGAATCGAGAGGGTGGCTCTTCGGCCCGGATCGTGATGTGCAAATCATCCGGGGGGGAATTGAACCTGAAGATATTGGTGTAAACATATTTGGACTGCAGTCGGCCCGTAAAATTGAAAAGAAAGAGGGTGACGCGCAGTTTTTGATTCAAAAAAGAGATTTGATAGACGACGGCCCTTTTTACCAGCGGTTTCACAGCCAGGTAATGCTTCACACAGACGGTGAGATTCACCAGGGGAGAGGAATCAGCGAATATATCTGTCCTTCGCGTATCCACGTAAAACTGTTCAGGCCGCTGGTAAACATGAGGATACGGTATCCCGGCAAAGATCACTGGGTTCAAAAAAGTCCAAGGCTCTACCGCTGGACGTGGTAG
>CAZKIZ010000205.1:0-6392 GCA_964552935.1 uncultured Rhodohalobacter sp.
CACTGGTTCAAAAGCTAATTTCCAGACTATCTGTCTCAGTTAAAATCTTGAGAAATTATTGTCAATAAAATAATCTTTTACAGTCACTCCAAATGACAATGCATCCACTTACCCATACTTATTTACATAGAGCCATTTAATTCTATGCCCCTGTCCTAATGAAATAATTTAGATATATAATAATATTTTATTAAATATGGGTATACGCTAATAAATAATGGAGATCATATGGTAGCACGAATACTAAAACTCACCCTGGCCGCTGTTCTACTCCCTCTTCTTCTGCATTCGCAATCAACACAAGGTGTCTATTTAAAAATTGACTACCTGGACGTTGACCACACTCAGCTAACTGAGTTCAAAGACCGGATTGTACCACAACTCAAAGATCATAAAAATGAACGTCTCTCCTCAGGACATATCAATTCCTGGACGGTCTATCGCGTGCTCTACTCTGGAAGCGGTTCCATGAACTACAATTATGTAAGCATAACAGCTGCATCGTCCATAGATGCTTTTGATGAACCGAACAATAATGAACCTGACCAGATACTGAATTTTTCTGAACGCGATATGTACAAGCTTGCCGGCTCTGAGCTTTGGAGAGTTCGTAACAGTCTTGTTCATGAGATGATCCAGGAACCAAGCAACTTTCTGATGATGGATTACATGGCCGTTCGGCTCGGGCGTGAGCTGGAATATCAAATGCTTGAAGATGAAGTTGCTAAACCGCTGCATGAACAGCGAATGGAGCGTGGGAATATGGAGGGATGGGAAATGTACCAGTTAATTACCCCCGGAGGAATTGATTACGGCTATAACTTTGCTACGGGCAACTATTTTTCAAACCTTAAACACATTGAATTTGGATTTAATGAGGAACTGATACGCTCCCAGAATCCTAACGTGAATTTGATGGAGTTTTTCGAACACATATGGTCAACGCGCGACCTTGTTCGAAGTGAAATTTGGCAGCGAATCGGTTTTGTAGCAGCCCATGAGGGAAGCTAACCCGGACCAAATTACTCAGAAATACCGTAGAGTTGCTGCGTGATGCAGTGGATGCTCCCCTGTCCCCAAACAAGATCAGCGCAGGGTATTCCCTCAATTACCCTGCCGGGGAAGAGTATTGAAAAGAGATCGAGCTGATCCTGATCCGTACTTTCATCATACAGGGGGAGCAGTACCGCTCCGTTTGCAATGTAGAAATTGGCGTAGCTCGACGGAACATGATCTGATCCGTCTACTGTGGGTGAATCTGCAAATGTATCGGGCAGCGGTACCGGGATAATGTGAAGCGGATTTCCGTCCTGATCGGTGCTGTTTTGTAACGTCTCCAGATTTTGACGCAAAGCTTCGTAGTTGGGGTTTGCTTCATCAGACGTTAAAGCCGTTATGACGGTATTTTTATTTACAAACCGGGTCAGATCGTCTATGTGACCATCCGTATCATCCCCTTGCAGTCCCCGGTTGAGCCAGATCACTTTTTCAGCTCCCAGGAATTTTGCCAGCATCTTCTCAATTTCATCCCTTGACATATCTGGGTTCCGGTTCGGATTTAAAAGCACTGACTCAGTCGTTAAAAACAGTCCCTCACCGTTTGTCTCAATCGAACCTCCTTCCAGGACCATTCCGGTTTTAACAGATGGCGTTGAGAACAGGTCAGATATTTTTTCAGGCAGTCTGTTGTCATCACTCCAGGGCGGATACTTGCCCCCCCAGGAGTTGAACTCCCAATCCGTAATGGTGAACTGGCCGTTGTTTAAGTCCTTAACATAAATGGGACCGCTGTCTCTCGCCCACACATCATTTACAGGGGCTGTTACAGTTTTCAAAGCGTAAGGCAATGATTTGGTCTCCCCCAGTTCATTCAGAGCTCGCTTCCGGATCTTTTCATCATTAACGAAAAGGAGGACCGGCTCATACTTCAGCAGCGTTCGAACAATGGAGCGATAAACCTTTTCAACGTTATCGAGTCGTTTACCCGGCCAGGTATTTCGGTTGTGCGGCCAGATTAACATTGTGGCTGCGTGATCAGACCACTCTGCGGGCATTCGGAAACGTGGTTCGGCACTGCTTACATTCCTGGTATTATTCATACAGCGGGTGTCATCTGAAAATCTGTGATGATATGATATATTGAGAACGCAATGTAGCAATATTGTTTTTCAACTTACAAACCCATGGTATCAGTTTGATGAAGATAATCATTGACCCCACTCCGAAAAAATAACATTAAGAACTGTTATAAGACTATCCAAAATCTCCCTTAATATATTTTTTAAATGATAAGATGACCTTAACAGCGTTAGAGTTATGCCTACGTTAGCATCTATTGTCTTCCAGCCTGAAAATCTTTATTATTTATTATGACTATTGAACAAAAGAAAATATCTCTTATTAACTGGATAACAACTCTTGAAGATGAGGTGATTCTTGATCAAATGGTAGGATTAAAGCAATCATCCCTGGATGAACTTCCGGTTGCTATTATTCAACTGTTAAAAACGGCAGAGGCTGAACCAGAAGAAAATCTCGTAAAGCATACAAGTGCTAAAGATTTTCTGAAAATGAAGTGAAAGAAGTTCAGTGGACCGAAACAGCCAGAATAACACTGCAAGAAACTTCAGATTTCATCCTTGAACTATGGAGTAGTGATGTCCATAAAGAATTTGTTGAGCAACTTGATTATCGGATAGAACAGCTTCAAAGTAACCCAGAACTTGCCCCGGCATTCGAAATACCCAAATCAGAAGACTGATCGTACACAGAACGGTGTCCTTGTTTTATGTCAATACTCCTCTATTCATCAAAATTCTTGTAATTTGGGACAATCGACAAGACGCAGATAAGCTCTTGGATAAGTTGACTGATGCCAACAGAAACTGATCGAAAATACCAACGTTGATGCACCCTTTGACAGGGGCTAAAACGGACGATTTTGCATTTTACTCCAAATAATGTTGGCAGACTCGCCGCTAAAGCCTTAAACCAATGTTTATAAAAAGCTTACATAGCGCATGACTCGTGTCCCTCTCTGATTCTATACAGAGGAAGTGTGATGAGTTTGAAACAAATGAAACTACATGATGAAAGCTTGTGCCGTTCATTTTCAGAGCGTATAACTTTTCGAAGTGAACTCATCATTACTGAATAATCGTGGGCAAACCCGTTTACTCCCGATACTGTGCTGCTAAACCAGTAGCTCAGGATCGGGCTGCCTACCATCTTATGCATATGCAACCGGGGTAATCTCCATCAAAGTATATATCTGATTCCGCCTGTTATAGCGAATTGATTAAATCCAAGCAGCGTCAGTTTCGGCTCACCAAATATTGAAATATTTCCGGCCCTGAATTCAAGTCCCCCGCCAATATTCAGACCTGCTTTACGTGTATCCGGGTCACCTTCCCGCTCAAGCCACCTACTTTCGCTGCCGGAGGTATTTGATATGTTTATGCCACCCAATCCGTATACAGCTAATCTGTTCCTGTTGCGCACAAAATAGTGCACGTTAAAATTTAGTTCGTTGGCATTCAGTTCCCGCTCTCCAATCAGGTAATAGGTAAAATCAACACCACCTCTGAACTCGTCATTTACCGTAAAGTAGACCTGTCCGGTTAATCCGGTTTCAGCATTTTCTAATAACCCTGTGCTGCTTCCTTGAGTCAAGCCGACACCGAATGTAATATCACCGGGATTGGTCACCATCCTTGAATCTCCCCAATCCTGCGCATCAGCACTCTCATTGATTAAGAAAAAAGATAATGATACGAATAAGGCAGTTATAACGATTGCGTATAATTTTTTCATGGCTGATTGATGTTGTTTAAGGTTTATCTAGGCTTGTATACTATTTTAAGCGAGAAAAGTATGTACAATAAAGATCCCTCTTTGATCTATACAGTTAGAATAACGTTAGAATGAACAATAAAGTTTCTAAACCCCTGCAATACTATTTTTTACAGTCATATTGTATTCAAGAATTCTGGTAAAATATGGTTTAGAAAAGAACTATAATTTATTTTAAAAAACCGTGTACCTGAATAAAAGGAGACTATACTGCAGAAGTGAAAAGGAGATGTGGAATCTGAATTTTATATTATACAAAAAAAGCACGGGTCCCTATGCTAAGTGCTTGGCGGGATCCGTGCTGTTTGAATCTGATTTAAAATAAAAATGGGTACGAATAGACATCGTACCCAGACATATTTACCGATCACCTTACCCGAATTCTATTCTGAAATGTATCGTATCAAAAAGAATCCGGGATGTGCGGGGACCTGTTTATTTTACAATCATCATTTTACGAGATAAACTCATACCGTTATCCAGCGTCAGGCGATAGATATACATTCCGCTAGACAGACTTGAGGCGTCAAATGCCAGTGTATGTGCCCCACGGGTGAATGTCTGGCTGTTAGCAATGGAAGCCACTTCACGGCCCATCACGTCGTACACCTTCAGCGTTACATCTGATCGCTCAGGCACACTAAATGATATGTTTGTGGTTGGGTTGAACGGGTTCGGGTAGTTTTGATTAAGCTCAAACGTTTCCGGTGATTCCGAAATATACTCATCTTCTGTACTTACCAGGCTCCGGCTGAAATCAAACCGCGTCCAGACCGGTGCGTGGTCGGATGTAGTGGAGATAAAGCTCCCGATATAATTTGGGTTTTCTACCCGCTCTGCTCCGTTGATATGATCATCAACCAGTTCGTTCGTTACCGTGATGTGATCAATCATACTGCGAAACTGCCCGGCGATGTATGACGCAAACCCTCGTTCTTCCAAAGACTGAGTGATGGTATAGTAGTGATCATCATCCACAAAATTCTTATACGGAGAGTCCTGGTTATTGAACGTGGAAGTCGTCAGTTGGTCATTATAATCTCCGATAAACATCACATTTTCATTAATGCGGTTAGCATCCAGGTAGACTTTAAGCCTCAGAGATGCTGTTTGTCGTCTTTGATAAGACTCTTCATCAGACAGCGCTTTTGCGTGAACGTTATAGGAGTGAATTCTGCGGGTGATACCGTTTACGGTTGCATTGAATTCAAAAAAGAGCGGCAGCCTGAACGCCCAGTCAAACGGAACCTGACCCGCTTCGAGCAATCCGCTGTCGATATGATCGATAACGTCCGCCCTGTACAGGTATGCCGTATTTTGAGTCTGGCTTGAGTAGTTGGCCCAGAACCCTGAATAATCTTCGAGGCTGTCAACAAGAGCAAAAAACCGCTGTTCGTTGGAAATCTCCTGAAGCGCATAGAGATCGGCATCGATCGTTTTGATGACCTCAATCACATTGTTCATTTGAAGATCCAAATCATCAGGTCCGTTGTTGTTACCAAACCACTCAATGTTCCAGGTTACAACATCGAAGGTCTCGTTTTTAGGTACATCGTCGCCTACCGGCTCAAATACCTCAATCTCAAGATCATTGCTATCTCTGGGCTTAAGCTGGTAAGTGCCTGCAAAACGATCCACAACCCCGGTAATTTCAATAATTTCGGTTGGAATAGACGCATTCACCAAATCCGTTGCATTTTGATCGATACGCAGCTCACCGTCGTTCGTCGGGTCGGTAATATCATAATTGGTCCCCCCCTGGAAAACTCCGCTCTCTAGAAATGATATTGCGCTGATTGTAACAAGCTGGGCTTCATAATTGCCGGCGTTCATATCTGCCAGCGTAATAGCTTTTGGTTCTGGTATTACAGGGGCTGTATCAATTATTTCAAAAGAGATATCTGTATCCCCATCAAACGAAGCGATTTGCCGAAGAAATGTTCGTGGTGTTCCGCCAATTGGATTAAACTCGGAAACGGGCCCCGTAACAACGACAGAATCTCCGCGCTGAACGGCAGCGTGCATTGGGCCGTAAAATACCGCAATACCGGCTGTTTCATCCTGGATAAAGGAGGGTCCTTCAAATTCGTTGGCAACAGTTACTCTTCCTGCTACCGTTACTCGTGTACCAAATTCCAGTTCCCGGGCATCCGCAATTGTAGATATATCGTCTTCAGAAAGTGCAGAACCGCTCAGGTTGAGCGTGAATTCCGGAGTTTCCGGATCGTTGGTGCTGATTGTAAGCTGATCTTCAAAACTATCAACTGTCTGTGGTGTGAAAGAGATTGACAAAGTCACCGATTCTCTTGAAGCAAGTGTTCCGGTAATATCCGATCCGATTACAAATGCTTCACCGTTTTGCAAGCTAGCCTCTGTGATTTCAAGATCCGGTTCGCCATTATTGGAAACCTGCAGTTCAACGGTTCTGGTTGTGCCTGTTCCGGTAGCCGGAAATTGAATGGGAGCATTGTTTTCAACATTATCATTCCCCCTTCGTAAGACAACAGTAGGCGTATCCTGAAGTTCGATAAACGGTTCAA
>CAZKIZ010000206.1:0-6377 GCA_964552935.1 uncultured Rhodohalobacter sp.
TTTGAGCTCTGTCTCCTCCCAAGAGGAGAGGATTGGGTTCACTAAATTTCGAATAAACAATTCCCGATTTCCCCTATTTGCTAATTCACTAATTCCCTCCTACAATAACCACATGAAACAACGCCTCATCAACATTCTCTTCTGGTCGGTGATCTCAGCGGCTTTTATCGGGCCGGGAACGGTTACGACGGCTGCATCAGCGGGGGCCGGTTTTGGCTATGCGCTGATCTGGGCGCTGATTTTTTCCACTGCAGCCTGTTTCGTTCTGCAGGAGGCATCTGCGAGAATAACGGCAGTAAGCGGGATGAATCTGGGTCAGGCGATGAGACAGGAATACGGTTCCTCAACTTCCGGAAAATGGATTATCGGCCTCGCCCTTATCGCCATTATAAGCGGATGTGCGGCTTTCGAAGCAGGTAACATTCTGGGTGCTGTTGCGGGAATCTCTCTTGTAAACGAATCGATTCCGGTCCCGGCTATTGTACTGGCAATCGGTATCCTCGCTGCAATTCTGCTCTGGAAAGGAACCGTACAGCAGATTGCCAAACTGCTTGGTGTTATTGTAGCCGTAATGGGTGTCTGCTTCCTGGTCACGGCTTTCCTCATTCCACACAATCTATCCACACTTTTTACGGAGGGATTTACCCCAACAATTCCCGCAGGCGCTGAAATCCTCGTGCTTGGGTTGATCGGAACTACGGTAGTACCCTACAATATCTTCCTGGGCTCCGGTCTGAAACACGCCCAGACACCTTCTGAAATGAAACTAAGCCTCGGCATTGCAATTATCCTTGGCGGAGTAATATCCATTGCGATTTTGCTGACCGGCACCGCTATTTCCGGTGAATTTACATTCGAGGAACTCGCTTCCACCCTGTCACATCAGCTCGGAGGCTTTGGTCCGTGGCTGCTGGGAATCGGTCTATTTGGAGCCGGACTCAGCTCATCGCTCACCGCCGCTTTGGCCGCATCCGTCACTGCAAAATCGCTGCTTGCAAAGGGAAGCGGGGACGAAAACTGGTCGGAAGGTAACCTGCGTTTTCGCTCAGTCTGGATGGGTGTTCTGGGCGTCGGCCTTCTTTTTGGCGTGATGGAGCTCCAGCCCGTACCGGTCATCGTCCTAGCGCAGGCGCTTAACGGAATCATTCTGCCGGTCATCTGTGTGATTCTATTTCTGCTGATGAATAACAATCGCGTACTTCCAAAGCACCATCAAAACGGAACATGGATGAACATGGTTACAGGAATTGTCGTCTGGCTCACAATCATGATCGGACTGACAAATTTATTAAGAGCCGTTTCACGGACAGCCGGATTCGCCCTGCCTGATCAGTCAACCCTTGTTGTGATTTCCTTAATCCTCTTTTCTGCAGTTATGACGCCCTTGCTAAAACGTCTGTTTAGCGATAATTCTAAAGATATCGGTGATAGTTGAATCGGATAGTGAGGGTTGACAAAGAACATGAGCCCATGGACCCACCTCTGACCAGTCGCTGTCGTGCCTTTGGCACACGCTTTGTGCTCTGTCTCCTCCGGTGGAGGAGAGGACCAATTCCTCCCCTCTCGGGAGGGGACAGCCCATCATAAGATCGCAACGCGAGCCTTATGATGGGCAGGGGTGGGTTCCAGGTGCCACGCTGTTCTCAAGCCCCTTCAATTTGAAAAACCAACACATCTCAACGACTAAATCCGTAATTTTAAAAGTTAAACATAAATTCAATATTCACCGATGCCCCAGACTTTTCCGGTAGCTAAATTCCAATCTCTGAAAACCCCGTTTTACTACTACGATCTCAACCTGCTTCGGCAGACGCTTGAAGAGGTCAAGACGCACGGCCTGTCGAAGGGTTTTCATGTTCACTTCGCAATTAAAGCCAATTTTAATTTTAAAATCCTGGAAATTGTGCGCCAGGCCGGGCTTGGAATTGACTGCGTAAGCGGTAAGGAAATTGAGCGCGCTATCGAGGCAGGATTCGGGCCGGAACAGATTGCGTTTGCCGGCGTGGGTAAAACAGATGAAGAGATCCGGACCGGGCTGGATAACAATATCTTCTCCTTTAACTGCGAATCGATCCAGGAGATTGAGGTACTGAATGATCTCGCGAAACAAGCCGGGAAAACGGCCAATGTATCTGTACGGCTGAACCCCAATGTGGAAGCCAAAACACACAAGTACATCACTACCGGACTGAATGAAAACAAATTTGGCGTGAACCCTGAGCAGCTTCCGCGCCTGTTTGAAATTTTGCCGGAAATGGACGCCATCGAGCTGACCGGCATCCATTTTCATATCGGATCTCAGATCCGGGATTTGAAGCCTTTTGAGGATCTCTGCGAGAGAGTAAATATGATCCAGGACCGATTTGAAGAGGAGGAGATCAATCTCACCCACGTGAACGTTGGCGGCGGGTACGGAATCAACTATGAGGATCCTGATGGTGAGCCTCACCCCGATTTTAAATCGTTTTTCAACCTCTTTGAAAAAAATCTTGAGCTGCGCGAAGGTCAGCAGGTACACTTTGAACTCGGCCGAAGTATTGTGGGCCAGTGCGGAAACCTGATCTCAAAAGTACTTTTCATAAAAGAGGGGATCACCACCAATTTTGCCGTGCTCGATGCCGGCATGACCGAGCTGATCCGTCCGGCTCTTTACCAGGCAGCCCACAATGTCGATGTGCTCACATCAGACCGCAAGGAAAAAACGTATGACGTAGTCGGCCCGATCTGCGAAACGTCCGATACATTCCGAAAAGGAATTCAGCTTCCCGAACTAAAACGGGGCGACCTGGTGGCGATTCGCAGCGCAGGAGCTTATGGCGAAGTGATGAGCAGCGGGTTCAATTTACGGGAGAAAGTAAAGGCGTATTATTCGGATGGGGTTTGAGACATGAGATTTGAGACATGAGATTTGAGATTTGAGTATTGAGACGTGAGATTTTGAGAGGTAGTTTCAGATATACGCTTCATTGTAACAACCTTTCAGAAATCTCGTATTTTATGGTTAGGCTGAATTCTTACAGAAATTGTATTCATTAACCAAAAGTCTTTATCATGTCAAACCGGATCTATAGTGAGGAAGAGGTTGCTAAGCTGATTCGCCGGGCCGTTGAACTGGAGTCGAAACGATCCGATTCGGGCAGTACGGGACCGGATAAAGGACTTACCCTTCACGACCTTGAAAAAATTGCCGCAGATGCCGGAATCGACCCTGAGCTGATGCACCGGGCGGCAGAGGAGTTTGAGAATTCTACTCTATCCCACCAGATCGAAGAAACTACGAGGGTCACGAAATCGGAGATTGTGGCTGAACACTGGATCAAGGGGAAACTGACCCCGCAAATTATGGATGACCTCGTCATTGAATTGAATCACAGGTTCGGAACGTCGGAAGATGACATCAACTGGTGGGACCGTCTCTGGAACGACTATTCTGGCAAACCGCAGATCAACAGAACAGGTTCGAGTGTAGACTGGAGGTATAAAGATGAAATTGAGCTCTACACAACCCGCGCTCTCATTCAGCAGCGAGGCGAAAAACTCCGTATCCGGGTGAGTAAGCGCCAGGGGTGGAACCTCTCATGGAAATCGGAGGGCAGCCATCTTTTTCTCGCCATTTCAAGTCTTGTGCTGTTTACAGTGATTGGAGGCATACTTGGGTTTGCGCTGCTGGACTCTCCTTTGATGGGAATTCTTGGAGGTGCTTCTCTTGCTGCACTGCTCGTTCCCATTACGGTAGCCTACGGCAAGCGCCGTTTAAAGCATCATGTGGACGAAGTTTCCGAAATTGCGGAAGAGCTTGTGGTCCAGGCAAAACAGCTTTCTAAAGAGAATAAGAATGTTCCAAAGGGCAATACAAAAGCCGGGAAAACAACTACACGAGACTCGTCAATTCAAGAAATTGAAATTGATTCCGAATCGGACGAGAAAAACAGAACTGAAGCGAGCAGGCTTAATAATCACCTCAGGGAGTAAACCCGGAACACAATTCAACACATCACTTTACCATCTCTTCTGCCTGCGGGAGAGAGAGTGAAACAACAATTCCTGCAATCATCATCAGGCCGAAAAGGGCAATCAACCACTCCACCCCAAAAAGATCCGCCCCAAATCCCACAACGGCCGACAAAACAGTAATCACTCCTACGAGCGTATTACTTACAGCTACATAGAGCGGCCTCTCTTTTTCAGGCGCGGCATCCACAAGATAGGTTTTCCGGCCCATTCGAATGCCGGCGTGGGCAAATCCGGCAATCAGAAAAACAGACGAGAATAGAATAGGCGTCTGCCACTCACCCGGTACAAAAATAAAGCCGAGTGCAACCAAGGAACCTATCAGCCCGACTAAACCGCCCGCTGCCATCACATGCTTACTTGACCGGTCGGCAAAGCGGCCCCAAAAATAACTGCTGAGAACCATCGCCAGGCTGTTTGCGATCACAAATAGTCCCAGACTGCTCACCTCCGTACCGGTGATATCACGCGCGAAAATTGAGTAGAACGGAATCACCAGCATCACGCTCAACAGCAGAGCTCTTGCAACAATAAATCTCATGAAATACGGCTGACGTTTCAATAGCCCCCACCCCTCTTTTGCCTCCATTAGTGCAGTACGTGATCCATCCGTCGCACCCGGCTCTTCTTTGATCAGCATAAACAGAATCGCGGCTACAAACCAGAGCAGTCCGGCTCCAATCAGCAAAATCGCATAGAGTTCAGCATCTTCACCATCCCCGATGTAGTGATATACCCAGTAGCCGGCACCCAGAGATAGAATTCCCCCAACGGTGGCGCGGATGGAAAGCAGCGTTCCCCGTTTTCCTTTTGGGATGGTTTTGGCGAGCACATCTTTGAAACTGACCGATCCGACTCCGCTCGCCATGCTGAACAGAGCCAGCAGCAACAGAATAACCACTCCACCCCAGACTCCTGAAAGAGTGAATGCCATAAGCGCCATCAGAAGAAGGGCTGCTGCCTGGGTGATGCCGGCTCCAACCCAGAACCATTTTCGACGGCGGTATTTTCGGATCCGTCCCGATATAGCGAGCTGCGGCAGAAGGGATCCTCCCCGGCTGATCGGCACGAGAAATCCGCTGAATGATGCCGGTGCACCGATAGCTGCGAGCAGCCACGGCAGAACGAGACTTGGACTGGCGATCTGCTCTGCGAGTTTAGTACACGCCCCGTTAAAAGCGTTCAGGAAAAAATTATTGGGAGCCTCATTGCATGCACTTTCGGGAATTGCCTCACAGGCGTTATCATCATCTTCAGTGATGAACTCGTAAACGCTTTGAGATAAATCTTTGTGAGGTTCTGACATGCAATGAATTTAGATCTCTTTTCGATATTTTGTGGGTTGCAATGAATCAACTGATCTCTACAAAAACGATAGAATGAGCATCCATAACCCGCCTAACTGTGTCATTGTTCACTCGGAGATTTTCCACCGCTCTGAGATATGAACACCCCTCACGTGTTTCGCTCAACGCTCACACGATCTCCCCTCGGAGGGGAGAACTGCACTATAGCACTCTCCCATTAAAGTTAGTTTTCAATAATAAGAGCCATTTAAATTCTTATCAGACTGTTACTCTAAAAAATCATTCTCACCGAAACCGCCTCCCATAAAAAAGGCGACCCATGGCCGCCTTTTGTTGAATTCATCAATCAAAATCCGTAATCAAAACTTCCGAGGGTTCTCTCTCTCCGCGTAAACGTTCGGATACATCTTCAGCACCGCGCAGAACACGCAACATGTTCAAACCTGCTATTTTTTCAAGATCTTCCTCGGAATAACCGCGGCGAAGCAGTTCAGCAAACAGATCAGGATAGGTTGATACATCCTCAAGTCCTTCCGGAAGCGTTGGGATTCCGTCGTAATCACCGCCAATCCCGATGTAATCTACGCCGATCAGGTCGCGGATATAGTCGATATGATCCGCTACCTGGGAAAGTGTTGATTTGGGGGCAGGACCGTGTTCATCATCCCATTCATCCATCTTTTCAGATACTACATTTGATAGTCCCGGATTCAGATACTCCATTTTTCGCTGATATGCAGCCCGTTCTGCAAAATATTGCCGCCGCTCTTCCGACGTGAATGTCTCCACAAACGTAACCATGATCAATCCATCTTTTTCGGGAAGCATCTGCAGAACATCATCCGGTACATTCCTGGGGTGGCCTGTTAAGCCGAGAGCATTGGAGTGCGAAAACATGACCGGGGCTTCTGAAACGCGAATAGCATCTTTCATGGTGGCCGGTGTTACGTGAGACAGATCAACCATCATCCCCAGGCGGTTCATTTCGCGAATGACCTCCTCACCAAATTCACTGAGCCCATCGTGCTGCGGATCATCCCCGGCGGCATCGGCCCAGTC
>CAZKIZ010000207.1:0-6330 GCA_964552935.1 uncultured Rhodohalobacter sp.
CCGAAAATCCCAAAAAGGGATGCTGATCGGTAAAGGCGGCACGGCCATTAAAAACCTTGGCATCAAATCGAGAGAGTCCATTGAAGAGTTTATCGGGAAGCAGGTGTTTCTTGATCTGCACGTGAAAGTTCGTGAGAAGTGGCGCGAAAAAGAGAACTGGGTCAGGAATCTTGGCTACTGAAAAATAGAACCGATACCGATTCCTGTTATTTTATTTCGAAACCTGAGCAGACCTCCAAGGTTTTTTGAAACCTTGAAGGTCTTAAAATCCCAGTTATCCGATTTTCAAAATACACCAGTAGGAAAGTTTGCGGTGTATGAACGTCTGCGATTTAAATGTTCTACCCAATTTCGGGACCGCTTCCAATTTTAGATGATCTGAAGTTACTCTATAATTGAGATAGTTAACTGCTTCTAAGTAAGCGGAGTGAAAATGAACACAAATCCATATCTCTCCAGATTCTTTTTTACGTGTATTCGTTACAAGTGTAAATATTACCAGGTCTTCCAAAGTACATTTTATAGTCCATCCCCGATAACCAATAACAATTTTACTGATAACCACACCAGAGGATAACCGCGGACTTATTTTGTTGAACTACTGTTTATGATTCAGTAAAAACCTGAGTTCGAGTCTTGAATTATGGATAAAAAAGTCCCCCTTCCCCGCAAGGGATGCCCAGGGCAAAAAAAGGGGGATTGAGGGGGGATGTCCATCAGATCTGTTAATAAACCGATGAACACCGCTCTTCCCGAAGGGATCCCTAGGGGAATATCCCCCCTTTTTAGGGGAGATTTATCACCGAATAAATGAAATATATTATGAATCGAACTCAGGGTAAAATCTCTATATCAATGAAATTTTTATACCTATCTCTTTTCATTTCTATTCTATTTATAAATGCCTGCACAGATTCTGCACCTGATATCGAAGAGCCCCCTGAGCTCTTTTTTTCCGGTATACAGTCCGCCTTATCGGGAGATTTCTTCAGTTTTAAGATAGAAGTGAAGGACCCACAAGGAGCTGAGGTGCAATTAATCGTAAAAGAGCTGCCTGACTGGCTCGAATTTTATCCTGCTGATGCAAGCCTTACCGGCACACCGGCTGCCGGAGATGAAGGGCTGTATACTATAAGTGTAACAGCTGATAATGGTGAACGTGCACGAACCCGGGACCTCAGAATTCGTGTGTACAGCAGCCTGGATGAAAAAATGCTCCAGAACGGTGTGGAAAATGCGGTGACTTCGTTCGCTTCCGGGCTGCAAGGAATTTCAGTTGCGGTGATTGACCGCCACAATGATCTCTATCACGCTTTTTTGGGCACACACGGTTCGGGTTCAGACAGAAAACCCATTGATCAGAATTCACTATTCAGAGTTGCAAGTGTGACCAAGCCGCTAACCACTGCACTCGTGCTGCAGCTCGTTCATGAGGGTGCTGTTGATCTCGATGATATTTTAACCGATCATATCGATAGCAAACTTCCCAACGCAGACCGGATGACCATCAGGCAGATGCTAAGCCATACCGCCGGTGTATACGATCATCTCAATTCCAACAGTTTTTGGTCATCTCCAGCTTTCACCCCTATTAAAACATGGAGTGTAGATGAAATTGTCGGTTTTGCGGTAAACAATGGATCTGTGTTTACTCCCGGTAGCTCCTATCGATACTCCAACACCGCCTTTTATCAGCTTGAGACTCTGATTGAAGAGTCAACAGGCCTGCCACTGAAACAGGCGTACAGGGAACGTCTTTTTGAACCTCTTGGGCTTACGAATAGCCTGTATGACAATTTTTCCACATCGTCTGACCCAATAGAAAATCTTGCCCTCAATTCAAGAAGTTACGAATACCACCTTACAGCAGCTGGTCCGGCTGGCGCTGTTGCTGCTACCGCTAATGATGTAGCCCGGTTTGCACACGCACTTTATGGAGGTGAGCTTCTGCCTCCAGTAATTACGGAAATGCTTTCTGAGAATATTGGCCATCAGCTGGGCGGTCAAAGCTACGGCCTTGGCACAAGAATATGGAACATTGGCGGCATACCACATCACGGTCATACGGGCGCATTGCTTAACTATCGAAATATTGTAATGTATGTTCCGGATGCTGAGCTCACCATTGCCATCCATACAAATGATGTACACCAAAATTGGTTCACCCTCGTGGATGCGATTTTTGACTTTTCAGTCCAGAATTTTTCAGACGGCCTGGCGAAACCAGTCCCTTTCACTTATGGGGCCTATCCAAGAGAAGAGTTCTACCTAAACCAAACGAATTAATCCAATTTTCAAAAAGATGAAAGTTCTCCTCTTCAGTATTCTCACTTTTCAGTTCCTGCTACTGACGGTTTACGCTCAATCTCCATCAGAAGAGCCGGACATGCGGATTGTTCTGATGGCTGACCTTAACGAGAGCTACGGGTCTACCCACTACGGTAAATATGTGGATTCAGCGATGGTGTATGTGGAAAAATGGCAGCCCGATTTCATTCTCTTTGCCGGAGATATGATTGCCGGCCAAAGCCTGGCGCTGTCCGAAGAGGAGATTCGCGCCATGTGGTCCGGATTTGATGAAACCATTGGTCAGCCTCTGCGCGACATGGAGATCCCGTTTGCGTTTACGCTTGGAAATCATGACGGCTCAGGCAGCGGTAATTTTGACCACGAACGTGAGCTGGCCAAAGAGTACTGGAGCCCGCATATACCGGAACTGAACTATGTGAACAGTGAACATTTCCCGTTTTACTATAGCTTCGAATTTGAGGACCTCTTTGTGATTAGCTGGGATGCCTCCAATCATATTATTACGGAAGAAGAGATTGAGTGGATAGAGCAGCAGCTTTCGAAGAATGAGGCTAAAGAGGCGTCTAAACGAATTATGCTGGGTCACCTGCCTCTCTATGCTGTAGCCGAAGCCCGAAATCGTGAGGGTGAAATTCTCAGAGATGCCGATGAGCTGTTTGAGATGATGAAAAGAAACGGTGTTAATTACTATTTCAGCGGACACCATCACGCCTGGTATCCTGCCGATAAAGAGGGTTTGAAACTGATCCACTCCGGAGCGCAGGGCAGCGGTCCGCGGCCATTAATCGGTTCAGATCTGCCGCCAAGACGCACTATCACACTTCTGGAGAGACATGTTGGATCAGATAGATTCTCCATCACCACTTACGATTTGGAAAACAACATGGAGGTGATCTCTCCCGAAGAGCTTCCTGCAGTTATTGAGGGAATTAACGGGCGGCTTGAGCGGTATGATCATCACGTTAATAACTAATTATATCAGAACGCGCTCAGCAGCAACTCCCCTGGTTTTCTCCCTCTGAAGCAGACGCTGGCTCACAATCAAAAGCCCCATAATGCACCAACTTATCACCGGTAACCCTGAAATGCTCACCAAACCGGGTATCCTGAACCATAGAAGCAGAATTGCCGCACACCAGCATCGGCTTCCCGGTGTGGAAGGTGTGATGATCGTCCAGAACAAATCTATGCGGGGCTTCAGCTATGGTTCCCAGATACGTAGCCACCTGGCCATAGTCTTCGCAGATATCCTCGAGTGAATCGAGTTTGAAGGCCCGGATGGTCAGCGATCTGAAATTGATCATCCCTACTTTTCGTTCGATTTCGTGATTTTCTATCTCAATATCGTGGCCGGTTACTACCCGGTAATCTGGACAGCCAAGTTCGTACAGCAATCTTCGGAAATCCTCCACATAGAGCGCACCGGCCAGGCATTCGCCTCGCAGCACGGGATCTTCCAGCAGTTCACGCGGAACTCTTCGATCTGCAAATACATCAGAAAAAAAGAGCTCGCCTCCCGGTTTCAGTACGCGGAATATTTCGCTGTACACGGCAGACTTATCAGGTGAAAGATTGATCACACAGTTGGATATAACCACGTCAATGGAGTTGTCTTCAATTCCGGCCAGGGCAAGATCTTCGATATATCCCTTTCGGAATTCGACGTTTGGTTTCGAGAAGCCGAATTTCGTCATTTGTGAGTCAACATGCCGGCGGGCAACATCGAGTTGTTCATCGGTCATATCCACCCCTATCACGTAGCCATCCGGGCCCACAAGTTTTGAAGCGAGATAGACATCGCGACCTGAACCACACCCCAGGTCCAACACGGTTTTCCCTTCAATAGCAACGGGGAGCGGTGAGCCGCAGCCATAAAATTTTGTCAGAACTTCATTGTCGATAGTGGCGAGGATCTCTTTGTGATGTTCCGGGAAAGATTCGGTAGTGCAGCAGGCGGTGGTTTTAAGGTCCTGGGTACCTTTCAGAATTTTACCGTAGTACTCTTTAATGTTATCAATGGCGCCATTCGTGGATTTGCTGATCATGGTCTTAGAATTTTAGATTTTCAGATAAATTTTTACACAACGTACGTAAAAAAGGGTGAAACCGGATGGACATTGAGTCGATTTCACACAAATGTTACAGTTCTATCATCAATCCTTTAGAGACTCACTTTTCAGTGAGAATTTAAGAGGTGAGAATGAGTTTAGACACAAAACCATCAATCAGGGAATTTTGATTTCCTGAACTTAGATCAGCTTCTGAAATCACAAATATCAACTATGGATAACTGATCCTGAAAATTTTACCCTGGAAAATATCGGTTACATAGAGACTGCCATCGGGTCCTTCAGTAATGTCCACCGGGTTATTTGGGAATCCATCAAATTGCCAGACCGCGAAATCACTGAATTCTACATCTGTACCCTGCCCTTCTCCACTGACATCAACTACCTGAACTCTTTTTCCATTTTGGTTTGGGCTCTGAGAATAGGTAAATCCAAATAACACATGGAACAGTTTCCCGTGATACTCTTCCGGAAATTGATTGCCGCGGTAAATATGCATGCCGGTTGGTGAAACTGTTTCAGTCCAGACATGGATAGGATTTATAAAATCGGGATTATCATTGAACCCGAGCTCATCAGGCCATCCGTAATTTCCACCGGCTTCTACTACCATAAATTTATCCATTCCGGTGGGACCGTTATCCGATACCAGCAGATCTCCGTTATCCCTGAAAACCATATCAAAGGCATTTCTGAAGCCGAGCGCGTATACGTAGTTGTCCGGTCCGAATGGGTTATCAGCCGGAATTTCGCCCTCTGGAGTCATTCGTAAGATTTTGCCATGAAATTCATTCACATCCTGTGCTTTATTCTGTTCGTAAGCATCTCCCACTGAAATGTAAAGCATTCCGTCCTGACCAAACCTGAGGTTTTCAATTTGATGACCTTTATCGCTCGGCAGGTCCGTCAGAAGCACCGTAAAATCCTCTCCCCTGTTTCCCACATCTGTAAATCTTGCAACGGACGCAACTTCTTCACCACCTTCCCGTGCAACATAGGTTACATAAACGTAACCGTTTGACTGGTAATCGGGATCAAATTCCAGGCCAAGCAGTCCGTTTTCACCCTGTACCGGAAATCCACCTTCAATATTCAGGGCGAGATCCGCAAAGGGTTCACTAAGCCTCTCTCCATTTTCATAAATCCAGATTTTTCCGCTTTGCAATTCATTAACGAACAGGCGATCAGACCCGTCAGGTGGGAACTCAAGTGATGTCGGCAGATCCAGTCCGTCAGCAAACGTTTCAGCCAGGAAACCATCCGGCAGGCCTATATCAAGAACCTCAGCAGGATCATCATTGTCGTCTATATTATCGATAACACTAATAGAATCATCACCACAACCCATAACAGTAAAAATCAGGGCAAAAGAGAGCAGAAAAATTTTAAAACAGCTTGAAGACATGTGTAATACGGATTAATTGAACTATTTTTGTCTGTGAGTATACCATTTATCTAAACGGATGGAAAAAGATAATACTGCCCGGCTTTTGGTACCAAAAACTTTACGATTGCTTTGGCATCTGGATAAATTATCAGTGACAGCGCACACTATTGTTCTCTTCTTCTCTAAAGCCACTATTTGACTAGATTGAATCTATACAAATATTATTTGCTACATATCATTCTGATATGCCAAAAAAGCGCTTTTATGCACGGTTTATTGGCCGGTAATTTTTTTATGAATTATATCTTGCTTTGAACCAAAAAACTATGCTATACTCTGTATATGAAATTAAACAACAAAAATAATTCCCGACTTTGTATCTGCATGATGTGTATGTGTTGTAAAACATAGTGCAGAGGGTGTAATTATTTTTCGAAAGAATTTTAAGCCCTCTGGGAAACCAGCAGGGCTTTTTTGTTGTTTAACTTTCTGAAACTCGTTCTTTAATATTTTTGAACTCTTATCCAGAAAGGTGGAGGGACAGGCCCTGCGAAACCTTAGCAA
>CAZKIZ010000208.1:0-6320 GCA_964552935.1 uncultured Rhodohalobacter sp.
AGTTGATCAACAGCTATGAAGCTTTCTTCGTCGTTCACGATCCGCTTCAGGACCTGAGCACGGTTGATCTGACCACATACCTTGTGCTTGGAGTTTTTGCGCAGAGTCTTGGTTCAGGTGAATCCAGCTTGAGAGCAGAAACATTCAGCTACGGTTTCAATGAAGGCCAGCTGCTCGACAATCCGGATACCGCCTATGATGGTGACGGAGCAGGCGACCACCCGAGAAACCTTTCTGCTGAGCTGATTATTGAAGAGCGCGGCAACGGGAAAGCAAACGTAACGGTATCGCTCATGAACACCATCGACGGTGTTGACTATCCTGTACATGCCCACGATATGGCCGATGCGAACGAAACGCCGAACGGTACTCCATACAACGAAACTCCGAACGGTGATGTATTTGCAGGAGCAATTGCGGGTAACGGCGGAACAGCCAGCCTGACCAACGAAACCGACCTCAATTATGCTGAACTTGTTTCAGATTACGAAGCGTTTCTCGTGGTGCACGATCCAACACAGGATATAAGCACTGTTGATCTGCAGACCTACCTTGTACTGGGAATCTTTGCTCAGTCGCTTGATGCGGTTGATCCAAACCTGAGAACAAAAACGTTCATGTACGACTTCAACGAAGGTCAGCTGCTGGACAATCCTGACACAGCCTACGAAGGCGATCACGAGCGTACTCTTACTGCCACGATTGAACTGAATGAGCAGATTGACGGAACCACCGAGTTTGTTGTGAAACTCAACAATACTGTAGACGGCGAAACCTATCCTGTACACAGCCATGATGCTGCCGATCCGAATGAAACACCCAACGGAACTCCCTACAACGAAACTCCAAACGGCGATATCTTTGCCGGCGGAATCGAGGGAACAGGCGGTGAAGCAATGGGATCAAACATGTCTCCAATGTCAATCAATCAACTGACCAGAGACTATGACGGATTCCTCGTCGTGCACGATCCTCTTCAGGACTTAAGCACAGTTGACCTGACTACATACCTTATTCTGGGACTCACCGCCCGATAATTTTCCCCAACATCCTCAGTGATTACAAAAGGCCACGTTTGATCGCGCGGCCTTTTTTTATTGTAAATCGAACGTCCCCGTTCGATTATCCTTCCACGAAAGCCAATTTGCTTTACAGAATGGGCACCCTGAAGAACCGCTGCCCATGAAATCCATTCCCGGGCGCTGGCAATACAATCGAAGCAGGAGCCTCGATTTACACTACTGCACGAACGAACTCCCTATACCTTTCCCCTCCTGTTTTGAAAAACGCAGAGAAAACGTAGTGCCCGATTCACCGGAAGAGTAGTTCTTCTGCCCCTTCAGCTGTTGGGTCAGCAGCTCAATTAACTGCATCCCCATGGAAGATTCGCCCATCGCCTCAAAGTTATCCGGAAGACCATTACCGTCATCTTCAATTTCAAGATCTATAACCTCACCCGATTGCCGCAGGCGAATGGTAATCAAACCACGCTCCCTTCCCTCATAACCATGTTTTAGAATATTTGTGATAATTTCATTCACCAGAAGAGAACAGGGAATTCCCTGGTTGATGCTCAGTTCTACAACGTCCAGGTCAAAATTTATCTCAATACCGACATCCTTCTGAAGTGCACCAATTACGCTATTCACCAGTCTCTTCAGTCCGTCTGAAAACTGCAGCTTCGAAAAACTGTTGGACTGATAGAGCTGCTCATGAATTGTAGCCATCGATTTTATGCGCATCACGCCGCTCATCAGTTGATTCTGCAGCTCTTGATTTTCACTGTTCATCGCCTGCAGCTCCATCAGGCTGGATACAACAGCCAGGTTATTTTTTACCCGGTGATGAATTTCCGCAAGCAGCGTCTCTTTCTCTTTCAGTGAGGCGAGTATTTCCTCCTCCTGCTCTTTCTGACTCGTTATATTTCTGCTGATGAATACCCAGTGTGTGCATACGCCATCCCGGTTTTCTACCGGTACACCGGAGGTGTGAATCCAAATTTTCTCATCATTCTTCCTGTAGTTGATAATCTCAATTTCTGATGATTCACAGTTCATCAGTGAAGAACGAAGCTCATTTCGTAACTCTGTATTAGTCTCTGTACCAATTAACATATCGGTTGTTTTTCCGAGCACCTCTTCTTCGGAGTAGCCAGTGATAGTGCTAAAAGCGTCGTTTACATATAGTATCTTTCTCCCGGTCTGATCAACCGGTTCCGCCTCCGTAATTACAACCGATTCATTGGTATTGGTGATGACTGACTGCAGAAGCCTCATCTGTTCCTGCTCTTCAACCATGTTTGTAACATCCTGCATAGCCCCGATCATCCGTACCGGCTCACCATTTTCATCTTTAATTAAGAAAGCCCGATCATAAATATGTTTATAGGTACCATCAGCAGAGCGAAAACGATATTCCATCTGGAACCGGTCTTTCCTGAACGTGATGGCGTTTCGCAGTTCCTGGCTGATGTGGAGTTGATCTTCAGGATGAATCTAATTCCCTCCACCACGATCCAACGTGATTAACTTTCTCATGGCTGTAGCCAAACATGACATGAATGTTGTCGTTGTACAACATTTTATCCTCCCCAAGGTCAAAATCCCAGATCGTATCACTGGTGGCTTTCGATACAATATCATACCGTTCCACCGTATTCTTAAGCTCCTGCTCGCGCTCTACCTTCTCTGTAACATCTCTCTGGATAGCGATAAAGTGTGTGCATTCTCCGTTTTCGTTAAATATCGGGTCGATGTTAATTTCCAGCCAGTATGGATCTCCCTCTTTACTGTAGTTGAGAACCACCTCTTCAACTGAAACCTTATCTACAATTCCCAGGTGCAAATTGCGTTTAGCCCCATCGTCTGTTTTTGGACCCTGAAGAAAGTCGCCCGGAACACGGCCTTTGCACTCATCAAGAGTATAGCCGGAAAGTTTTGTAAATGCGTCATTCACCCAGGTTATGCGCTCTTCTGCATCTGTAATAATCACAGAATCCGTTGTCTTTGAAGCCACCAGCGAGAGCTCCCGCAGCTTGGTTTCCCGCTCTCTTTTTTCATTAATATCCCTGAAGAAAACGGAAAGGCCGCCGTTGTTGGGATAGATTGAAAGCTCAAACCAGTTGTTGTGCGGCTCGTAGAAAAATTCAGTTGAGGTGGGGATGTGGTTATCAAATACACTTTGGTATACTGAATAGAGCTCCGTCTCTTTCAAATCATCAAACACGTCCCACATATTCTGGCCGATCATCGCGCACTTTTCTTTTCGAAGAAGATTTTCTGCTTCACGGTTCACGTAGGTAAACCGCCAGTTCGAATCGAGTGCAAAGAAGGCATCGGATATACTTTCCAGCAGGCGTATTCGCTCATTTTCGTTCTCCTTCTCTGCGGTTACATCCACGACCGTTGAAATCATCAGGTCCTGGTCAAACAGCGGTATATTTTTGGCGTTGACAATTTTTTTCTGGCCGCTTTTGGTGGTAATCTCAATACCGTCCCACTGCATTCGATCCGGGTCACCCGATGCAATATCATCCAGTATTCTCCTCTTGATATGTTTGCGGTACTCTTCATCCGGGTATACATGTTCAAAAAAGTCATCAACCGTGTTAAAGGACCCTTTCGGCCATCCATAAATCTCTTCAAACTTTGGATTGCTGAGAGTTGTAATACCACTTTCTATACCATTGGTAGCCACTCCAATAGGTAAATTATTTATAGTTGCATCAATGTAAGCGTTGCGCTGCTCCAGCTCCTTTTTTTGAAGAATCTTCTCAATCTTAATTGAAAGCTGATTTTTGATTATAGCCAGCAGGCTGCGCTCTTCATCAAGAAACGACTGCTGGTCTTGCCCCGGCTTTTCCTCCCTGTAGCTCACATTTACCATTAGCGGACTCTCTTTGAACCGCCGGCTTTTTTCTACAATCTGAAGGGGCGACTCCCTGTATTCTTTGGTATGAAAGCACTGTCCGTTCCAGGTGATGGCTGCTTCTGCGAGATCTGGATATTGAAACCCTGATGGAATAATATCAACCGCTTTCTTCAACAGAGTTTCAACTGAGAGCTTCTGTTCGTCAAGCTCGGAAACTGCATAGATGCATTTCTGCTCCCGGATTCGCTCTTTAAGCTTTCTGTTGGACGACAGCAGGCTTTTATGATAATATTTCCGGGCTGTAACATCTACCATCATCACCGTACTGAGGGCATTTCCGTGAATATCATTGAAGATAACGGACGAAAATTCACACGGGATCTTTTTCCCCGATTTATGAATACCTATTAACTCGCCCGATGCGCTTCCGTTTTCTTCCCGCTCTTTCAGTTTATCGTTTAACTGAGGGCTTTCGGGATCAATAATGCCTCCGCGCCCAAGCTTGCGTATTTCATCAACACTATAGCCAAACAGGTTACAGGCGGCGCGATTGGCTTCAAGAATCGACCCGTCGGGTTTCGTTACCATAAATGCTACAAGAGAGTTCTCAAAAATAGAGCGGTACTTCTCTTGCTCGGCACGTGTGCTCTTTTCACTTTCTTTCCGATCCGTAACATCCAGCATTAATCCGCGCAAAAGTTCAGGTTTCCCCTCTTTTTTGATCACAGAAACCACATCTTTCAGCCAAACATAACTGCCGTCTGCTTTTTTAAACCGATACTCAAACTCGTGATTCCTCCCTTTCACAGTTTCCCTGTGGCAATACTTCACAGCATAACTTCTGTCTTCAGGATGGATGTGGTTTTTCCAGAATGAGGGGTCAGCAAGCCACTCCTCCGCCGTGTATCCAAGAAGTATTTCCGCCTGGGGGCTCAGATAAGTGAACTCAAATGTATCAGCCTTAGCCTCCCAAAAAACGCCCTCTATACTTTGAACCAGAGACTTGTATTTCAGGCGCGTCTTTTCAAGCTGCTGCTCCATCTCCACTCGTCCGGTGATCTCCCTGAAGTTATCTACAATCCCGTTGATAGCCGGATCGTGCAGCATATTGGTGATGGTGCCATCAAACCAGCGCCAGCTTCCGTCTTTATGCTTCATCCGCGCCGGCGTAACCTCTATCGGCTTTCCGGGTTGCTCCATACATTGCTGCAGTTCCTGACCCACGTGCTGCATGTCATCGGGATGAACCGAATTCATCATATCGAGGCCGAGCGCCTCCTCCGGCGTGTAGCCGAGAATTTTTTCTACCGTTGGAGATACGTAGTTGGGCTTGCCTTCGGGTGAAAGCACAAACAGCACGTCATTTCCCTTTTCAACCAGAGCGCGAAACCGGGCCTCGTTTTCCTGTAATTTCTGAGTTGCCGCTCTCTCATTTGTGGTTTCTTTTTGCCAGACAACCGCTCCGTAAATCTTTCCTTCAGCATCAATCGCCGGTTTATATTTGACCTTAAAAAACCTGGAGTCCCCATCACTGCCCGGAAATGTAAGATCAACCTTAATTGCTTCCCCCCTGAACGCTCTTTCTAAAAGCTCTGTCACTTTTTCTTGTCTGTCAGGCCCAACAAGGTCCAGAATGTGCTTCTGTTTTTCAGGCTTCATGCCTGTCAGAGATTTCTGCAGAAGCTTGAACTCTCTGTTGAAATTAATGATGTTCATGTCCAGCCCTACCAGCACGAAACTTGCCTCACTCTCTTTAAACAGAAGCTTGTGCTCGCGATCACGGTAAACCTTGTCGGTTATCTCCTCAACAACCTGCAGAATATATTCGAGCTCACCATGTTCATTGAAAACAGGTGTATGCTTCTGGTTATAGTACCGCTCTTCAAAAATACCGGCTTCACCGTCTTCAAAATCGTACCGCACAATGTTATTTGAATTTTCCCGGCCGGTTTCAATAACGTCATTAAGCCGCTTCTTAAGCTCTTTCACGTCGCTGTTCGCAGAGTCAGGCGGTATGACGGTACAAAGATCAAAAAGCTTCTGCCCCACGAGTTGATCTATAGATTTGCCTGAGATGCGGGCATACGCATCATTTGCATCCGCTATGGTAAATTGCGGAGCATCCGCATGGATCAAAACAGCCGGCAGCGGAATCGCCCTGAATATTGATAAGTATAAGTTTTTGATAGCTTTAGCTTTTTAACTCGTTCAGTTTTGCCAGCATGATGTGATCATGCAAAATTGACAAAATGGCTGCTTTTGCAAATAACTGGAAACAATCAAATGTTGCAAAAAAGCTTTTCACCCTTTTGCCTGGATACTAGTGTTAAGTCAACTATGAAATGTCGGAAGCAACCTGTCAGCACCCACCGGATCTGACAGCGTTGGTTATTGACGCTGACATCCCGACCGCTGTCGGGACGGAAAAGCACCCGTCTTTTCCTGATTTA
>CAZKIZ010000209.1:0-2880 GCA_964552935.1 uncultured Rhodohalobacter sp.
GTTATGGCTTTTTAGGCAGCCTCAGCCTCTTATTTCGAAATTTTAGAATCGAACTCAGGTAACCACTATCTTTGACTAAGAATTTTCTCAATGCATTGGGCATAATGTGATAAGCACCCCAAACCTAACTTCCGCAAATCCTCAAAATTCAACCTGCAGGCTCACGCTGGGGTAGAAGCCCGGCATGGTTCTTTCGAACGATCGGTAGCCTCTGATTTCTCCCGCGTCGAGTATAGGAAGAAGCTGTTTATCAAGCGGGTTTTTCCGATTGAAAATGTTGATGAAATCGAGCCTCAGTTCAAGATCTGCTGCACCGGCCGACGGCCTGTAAATAAGTGACACATCAGCCTGACTAAAAGCCCCGAGCTTGTCCTCTTCTGGATTGTTAAACTGAAATTGCGCTGCTCTTACAGGATCTGCGATCTGCAAATAGTTGTAGTACGATTCTCTGAACGCCCACATCCGGCCCCAGATTCCGTGCCATTTACCTGCAAAAGTTATGTCGGAGTTCAGATTCCATATCGCACGCAGCTGTGCTCTGTGAGGCTCGCTCCAGGGCGCGGGCACTGTCTTCCCAAACTGCGATTCCATATTCAAACGTGTGAAACTGTAGTCATATCCCGCCATCAACGAGAATCGGTCGTCTGCAAACGACCGGTCCATTCGCACACTTCCGCCCGCTGCAACCATCTCCGTTGATTCGGCAAAGGCGCCTACTTCCGATCGATCCAGGTCATCACCGGAAATCAAATTTCTGTAGGATGTTATGTTGGTGGCAGGCTGCCATTTATAGAACAGTTCAAGCCGGAGTGTGCTCACATCATTAAATGCGGCGTACCACGATCCCGCCAAATGATACGCTTTTGGTATCTCAGCCGTGCCGGCGTGCGACCAGACTGAAAATGAAGGCACCACCGCCGAAGCGCCGGTATTTGTAATCGAATATTCATTAATGAACTGTCGGTAGAGCCCGCCTGACAGCTTAGCCGACCAGTACCCGATGCCCG
The DNA here is from genome assembly GCA_964552935.1 of uncultured Rhodohalobacter sp. GTDB lineage: Bacteria > Bacteroidota > Rhodothermia > Balneolales > Balneolaceae > SW132. The sequence goes on from CAZKIZ010000209.1 coordinate 1,008, forward strand.
AATCTAATCTGTCGTACTGAATGGAAGCTCTCGGCTCCGCATAAACAGTTGAGTTTTCGTTCAAAAACGTAAGCCGGCTACCTGCAGAAACGTGCCAGTACTCGCCAAAACGATAATCCATCGTCAGGTATGAGCTGAGCATATTGGACCGGACATTGGCAAATGTTGGCAGGTAGCTGCTCTCTTCTACATCAACTTCAGACCTGACATGTTCATACTGAAGCCCGCTCTCCAGCTTCAGCGCTGAGGAAAAACTGTAGGTCATTCCGGATGCCGCAATAAAGTGCTTAATCCTGTTCCCCTCGATTGTTGTTGGGAGTTCTATACTTAACTCAGTATCTGCTGCAACTCTTTCCGAAGCAGCACTAAACACGGAGCCGGGGAAGACTGGCGTTTGGCGTGTGCCGATTTCACTGCTGTGCCCGAATGAACCGTAACTGTAGCTCACCTTTGTATTAAGATCAGTACGGGGCGTGAGCAGACTATTCCAGCTGATTTGGCCCAAGCGATTTTCCCAGCTGTAACGCTCTGATGCCAAAAGATACGGCTCGGCATCTGCTTCCGGTATGGCACGGTTCAGAACAGCTGTACCCAGTTCGTTGCCGGATACGTAAACCGAGGCGGAAATTTCGTTGTACGGGTTGAACCGGTAGCGCGTGGCCGTGTGCAGATCGTAAAATTCCAGTTCAGATTTATGATCCATCGGCAGGTAGAACGATGCGTCACCATCAAGTCCGGCCGTTTGATTTATAATGAGCGGATCGATCCGGTCCCAGTTCCGCAATGTCTGCTCCAAAACGGGATCGCGATACAGATCCCAGTAGTTCGTTCTGACGGCGCTCATGATCGAGAATGACGATTCGTCATCCAGCTGAAACGACAAATCTCCCTTGAGGTTCACACTCAACGGGTCAGCCTGCAGCTTTGCTCCCTTTTGTCCGTCGGCCGGCAGTTCGTGAAACAGATCTGTGGCGCCCGATATGCGGCTACCGTTTGCCGCGCCAAAACCGGCCCTGTGCATGGTTACCCCTCCAATCGCCTGCGGGCTGAAGGAGCTGAACATTTTGCCAACCGAATAGGGGTTATAAACCGGCACTCCATCGAGCAGAAGCTGGTTCTCACTCTGCTGTCCGCCCTGGATACGGATTCCGTTCATAGGCAATCCGTGCTGTACGCCAGGCATCAGGCTCAAATCGTGTACAGGGCTGCGATACTCTGAAATCGCTGAGGTGGCTCCCTCCTCTCCCGGGCTTAAACCGGGATATCCGCCAAAAAACTGCGGCCTGTGCGACTCTACAATGACCGGGGCGACCGATACCGGTTCCGGCTGAAGGTGAATCGTTTCACGAACCTGCTCATTGGGCGGTATCCGTACAGATTTGGATACCGGCTTGTAGCCCACATAGCTAAAGATAATGGTGTGTTCACCGCTCATCAGGCGAGGCAGCGAAAAATTGCCCGACCTCCCCGTGCTGGTCCCCCCTGCGGCATCGGCAAGCATCACCGTTGCCCCGGGCAGCGGCTCACCGGTCCGCTGATCCAAAACCGTTCCTGAAAAAATACCAAATGCCGGATCTTCTGACCTCATCTTCACAATAACAATCGTACCCGAAGAGAGAGTCAGATAGTCGAGGCCGTGATCCGCCAGCACTGCCCTGAGGGCTCCCTCAACCGTTTCGTTGGTTATGCGCGCAAAAACCTCAGCACCTCTTACAAGATCAGGATCATACACAAGGTCCGTTTCGGTCTTCCTGGCAATTTTATCAAGTGCATGCTCAAGCAACTCTCCCCTGAATTCAAAGCTGTAGTTCCCTACAGGCCTCTCCTGGGCCTCCGCAGATACCGACATCTGCAGCATGGCCGTCAAAATCAA
>CAZKIZ010000209.1:2980-6314 GCA_964552935.1 uncultured Rhodohalobacter sp.
CCGGGTTAATAGACCCTAAACCCATTAGCAGTCCTTGCGTAGTTAAGGCCGGCAACCGTGCAGATATCATCCAGCAGGGACTCCGCACTTATAACCTGACGATAATAGCCGGTGAGCGTTTCCTGTGCACTTTCGTCAATCTGCAGATCTATCCGCAGATCAAACCGCCTCTCAATATCACGAAAGATTCGTTCAAGCGGCTCATCATAAAATATAAACATACGGTCCCGCCATCCGGTAACGCGCTCAAGGTCTGCCTGAACCGGACCTGCCGGGCGAACCTGTCCGGGGCTCCAGGTGGAGAGAAGCCCGGCGTCTACGTTCACCACATTTCCGCCATACTCTTCAGGGAAAAACTGTACTGACCCCTCTGTGACAGCCACACGGGTTTCACCTTCGGGATCATCGGCCCATGAACGAATCGAAAATTCGGTGCCGGTCACCTCGGTTACGGTTCCGTTTGCCTTTACCATGAACGGCTTCTCCCCGCTTTCCACCTCAAACCACGCCTCTCCGTTTAACGATATCGTTCGGTTGGTAAATCCATAAAGCCTGTTAAACTGTATGGATGAGCCACTGTTGAGCTCAATATAGCTGCCGTCGGGCAGTTCAACCTGCGCAAGATCTCCGCGGGGTGCCTCCACATGCTGCAGAACAAAAAACAGAACTCCGCCGATAATCAAAAGGGCAACTGCGGCCACCAGATAGCGGCTGTATTTCTGGATGTATCCGGCAACTTTAGCAGATCTGTCCTCAAACCCGAGGCGGATGTGAACCTCCCCGAGAGCCTCCTCCGTTTCATCGTTTGAAGGCAGGTGCATGTTTTTCAGTGAGTCAGCATTTTCCGATGCTTCCCACACCTCGCGGAATTCACCTCTCAGCGAGTGGTTTTCCGGTTGATTTAAGTTGTTGTTCTTTTCAGACATTCTGCTACCTCTGATTCTGCTTTACATAGTTGTCATAATGATCTCTAAGATGATTGAGGGCAGCCACGATGTGGTTATTCACCGTTTTGGGCGTAATATCCATCACCTGCGCGATCTCCTCATGATTCAGTCCCTCGAACCGGCTCAGCTCGAAAGCTTCTTTTTGGCGTTCAGGCAGATTGCTGATCCACTCCTGCATCAGACTATCCAGCTGTGTTTCCTCACCTTGCTCAGTTTCGTCCTGCATATTTACATCTTCGCTGATGTCACTGACCAGCTCATCATCAACAGTTATATTTGACAGATCACGTATCATGTTAAGAGCCCGGTTTCGAACCATTGTATAGAGAAAACTTTTCAGAGATTTTTCCGGATCAATTTTATCGCGGCGCTGCCAGAGCTTTACAAAACAGTCCTGTGTTACATCTTTGGCGGCGGCCCGGTCGCGAGTATATCGCATGGCAAATCTCATCAATAACGGATACAGCGATCTGAATAGCTGATCAAACGATGCTTTGTCCGACCTGCTGATCTTTTCCGCCCACAAAGAAAGTTGCTGATCCGAAGGTTGTTTCATGAGATTGTTCTGCATTCAATACACCTGCCGCTTGGCATATACCCATCCATTTCTATAAATAATTTTTACTGCCAACCACTTTCCAATGCAATCCCCTCTCAAGTTACCTCTTTAAAAAGTTAGTTGAGACAAAATGAACCCCAAATCCAGTTGTAAAAAATTATTTCGATATTTTTAATTAATTGCACCGCATATAAATAGGATTCATACACAAACCAATCACGGCAATTTCAAAAAGGAACATTATCAAACAGCTGGTCGTTGTGTGGTAAGATTCAAACATATTCAGTTATGAAGAATCCTTAACCCCAATTAAATAAAAAAGATATGACAACTTTTAAAACAGTACTGCTGGCGTTTGTAGCAATTGCGATTCTGGCAATGGCACCATTCACCACATCTGAAAAAGAGCACAATCACCATCAGGATATTGTTGAGTTAGCCTCTGATACAGAAGCACTCTCCACACTCGTAGCCGCGATTGACGCTGCCGGGCTTGTTGAAACACTTCAGGGTGACGGTCCATTTACAGTTTTTGCACCAACAAATGAAGCATTTGACGCACTGCCTGACGGCACCCTCGAAACACTTCTGCAGCCTGAAAACAGAGACATGCTGATCGAAATTCTTACCTACCACGTTGTTCCCGGCAAAGTAATGTCCGGCGACCTCAGTGACGGTATGACCGCAGAAACGGTACAGGGCAGTGAAGTATCTATCTCTGTATCTAATTATGGTGTGCGTGTAAATGATGCATCCGTATCACAGGCTGATGTTGAAGCCACTAACGGCGTTGTTCACGTAATTGATGCAGTTATCCTTCCACCTGAAGATACAGGATCAAGCTACTAAAGTTGATCAGTACAATAGTTGATCTAAGCCACGCCCTAAAAGCGTGGCTTTTTTTATTTTCCTGAGTTTCAGAGTTCATTGCTGAAACTTCCCTCCTGTTCAGACGTAGTGATTATCAGTTAAAACTATAATAAATGGCCTCTGATATGAACAGACTCTCCCTAAGAAATGCTTTGCCTCTTCTTTTTGCAATCGCCCTGTTTATGCATGTACCACAGCAGGGAGCAGCCCAATCTTCACACATCAAGATAAGCGGTGATGACATGGACGTGTCATTCACTGATCGCATGTCCCATTCAGATGCGATCAGCGCCATTACAAATCGTGAGGGTTCTGTAGACATTTTGCTAACTGAATCAGATTTGCTCATCCAGTTTTCAGACAGAGAGCTGGAGCGGATAAGCAGTGAGATAAAACGGGAACCCGAAGAGTCTCATTTTGCCGAGGTTTTGAAATCCATGGTTTCCAGCGGCGTTCGAACTCTGCTTGACCGGGCCATGGCCATTCCGCTCTATGAGATCAGCGAAATATCGTTTAATGATGGTAAACTGACCATCCTCAACAGAGATCAAGAGGATATTTTTGGCGATCTTGAAATGAACGGCACGTACATCATGCAGGATTTCTCCCGGCGAGACGCCCGCCGTTTTGTTGGTGCAGCAGAGCGATTGCTGGAATAATCAGCCTTCGTTCTGGTTTCAAAACTTTTCTTTAACTCTGAGTTCGATTAACAATGTGCTTCTTTGGAGTCAAAAAGTCCCCTCCTTTTCCAAGGAGGGGATTTAGGGGTGGTTTTTCCGTTTCCATCACGGTATTGAAACGGGACTTTGATTCTTATTAGAGCATAAAACCTTAGAGCAAGCACCCCCTGTACTTCCTAAAACACAGGAGGGGAGAGCATTATGCCCAGTTTCATAATCGACTCAGGTTTTTACCTTCAGTACATGTGCCATGCCTACGGCATTCCCGGATTGAGGCG
>CAZKIZ010000210.1:0-6306 GCA_964552935.1 uncultured Rhodohalobacter sp.
AAGCCGGCAAGCTTCAATAATACGAAATATGTACATTTATTGAGGTATCCCGTTCAGGTTTTTAATTTCGCACCGGATGCAGTTCAAAATTATCATAATCTGCTTTTGTAAACGAGCGGGTATCATCAGAGGCGCTCAATATAAGCAATGCTATAGGTCTTCGCGGCGGCTTTTCGCCAAAAAAGCGTTTGTAGTCTTCAACTAAATTCCGTTCAAACGTTTTCCATTCGCCAATTCCCTCTTCACCTGAACCAACAACTATGATTCTCTGCCTGCCGCGAAGCTTTGAAAATTCTGACCCAACGGGGTGAGTTGAGCTCCAGGTATACCGAATCGAAACCGGAACATCCTGGAAAAGAAAACGGCTGGTATCAAACACAATATAGACACTCGCAGCAACGTCATTTCGGTTGCTGCTGTTTTCATCGCCCCCCTCAGGAATATCGTGAATGCGCCAGTTCCATCTCAATATCGGTGTTTTATGGATATCCAGTCCCTCCTTATCGATCAGGGGAAAATTCATGTGTTTTGCCTGAACCCCTTCAAATCGCAGGAATTTATTGCCATCTTCCTCCAGTACCCTGTATTTATATTCACTTCTCACAGGTTCATCATAGGTTGCCGGAATGGCATTTCCGTCCCGATTGTACCATGTATTGGGCAGCGAACCAACTGAATAGCGCTGAAAATCTTCCAGGTAGACAACTCCATTGTTACCAAATCTTATCTCGTTGATCGCTTCTCCATTTAAACTCTGGCCGGTCAGATCCGTGAAACCAATGAGCAGTACGAGTGAAGATGAAAGTAAAGTGTAAAACGTTTTATAAGACATTTCAATGCGTTTATCTATGTAAAATATTTCTTATTTTCGCGTCCTGAACGTACGAGAAAAGAGTTACGTATTTTTTTATATTTCTATCGGATTTAGACGCTTTAGTTCCTGATGATTAACTTACACACTTAACTTCGGTTTCTTTAAAAACATTTCACAAAATAATGGCCGTTCTGGCCTAAAGCCATTTACTTCTATTCATGAACCAATCTTTCTCAAAACGGGGTATCAAAATTATCGGCGTTACCCTGATTATTTATGCCGTATTAGTGGCTCCTCACGAGGGTGAATTTTGGCCCTTCAGCATCTATCCTATGTTTTCACAGGCAGGAAATCCGTGGACACGAGCCATGATACTGGATGTAACCGACAAACCCGAAACCGAAATCTGGCAAAGACATGCGCTCCAGGAACGAGAGGCCGATGTGGTGGCTGTGGGCAGTTATGGCGTGGATCAGATTGATTTCTCTAACTTTGTCTCCAAAACAGAAAACTGGACTGCCGGGAGACGCCAGGGACTCATCGCTATGTTTGGAAGCAGTGCCATTGAAAATCAGCGCTGGATGGTATCTAAAGTGAGAGGTGAGCTGATCGGCCGCGATTCAGTTTCTATCGAGATTATCCCTTTTATCCTGATTACTTCAGACAGCACATTTACGAATCCAAATCTGCCTGAGTCAGAATATATGAGAGGCGGCGAATGAAGTGGACAGATAAACTTTCGTACCAGCTTTTTGAACCCGGGCGTGACCAGACTCCGGGCGAAGTAATTTTTTTCAAACTGTTCGAGCTTTTTGTAATCTACTATACGATACGGTTTGCCTGGGAGTGGGGAACTTACACGGAGTTTCGAAATACTGATGTGGTGCTTGAGCTTGGCCTGGCAAACTACGTCGATATCTCAGTCTTTTTTGATAACTATCTTGCCATAATCAACGCCGCGTTCATTACCGTTCTGTCCGTGGCCTGCTATTTTCGTTTGGGCTTCAAATGGCAGTATATGGTGGTGATGGTGCTGCTTCATATTCAATATGTTGCCCGCTTTTCGCAGGGTGAAATTCCGCACAGCCAGAATTTAATTGGGATGTCGGTACTCTGCTTTGCTATCGGCGCCATCTGGTTTCCGGATAAAAAACAGATGCCCCGGTTCGTAATGGGCTCTATCATCTTTTTTATCGGGCTGGGGTACACTTCTGCATTTTTTGCCAAGCTGATCGGAACCGGGATTAACTGGTACGATGGCAGGCATCTCTGGCTTTGGATTGGTGAGAAAAGCATCGATATCCTGTCACGTGAGGGAGCCTACAACCCCAATTTTCTGCAGTCGATGGCGCTTCAAAGTACTGCAGTAGCCTCTATTATTTTGCTGATTGGCTGGTTTACGGAGCTAATAGGGTTTACCATGTGGTGGACAAAGCTGAGGCCTTACACCACTACCCTGCTGATCGGTATGCATTTTGGCATCACAATGACGATGAATATCCGGTTTGATGCATTCGTCATTCAACTGATTTTAGTTGGATTTCCCTGGTACATTCTCATCGACCGGTATGTGAAAAGTACGCCAAAACTGTTACAAAAATGGCTATAGTGCTTTGGTACAATTTTAAAGGTTTTGATTTATTCTTGCAGGTTGACAGTGCTTACAAATAACCAATACACCAGTAACTAATATCGCTGCTTCAGAACCTGGGGTGATGAATTGGCCTGTTTTTTGTTATCACTCTATTATCTGTTTCAGCTCATTTGATGCTTCCCAAATAGCTCATCAGCTTTTTTATCGCAAGTATGATCACAATCATCAAGAAGAGACTGATCAATACCACTTCATGAAGTGACGGCTCCGTAAGATCGAGAAAATACCCCGCATTGCTGAACCAGCGCAGACCCAGAAAGAAGAGAAAGAGTGCAGCTCCATAGTAGATAGCCGGGGATAGTGATCTGTTTATATTCCCGTTGACAGAAATCCATTTTTTCAACGATTCTGTAAAATCATCCCACTTAAAAAATGCCGCATAAGCGAGAAAGTTGGGCAGAAACGCGATATTCAAGGTCATCATCGTTGAAAAGTGAAACATCACAGCAAAGCAGCAGAACAGACGAAACCAGCCCGCTTTTAAGACCGCAACCAGAAATCCAACTTCAAAAAGAATGGTGGCCCAGTCAAGGAATTCCCAAATCCAGGCTGAATCGATTTGAACCGCAACATCAGCGAGCAGATCCTGACGGCCTCTCATAAAGTACTGGTTGAAAAGATGCCCCTTCGTTGCCTGTGTTGATGGATCAAGCCAGCCTCCCAGAATTTTCGGGAAACCGGCAGTGAACATCATAAAACCAATAAAGAGCGCCAGCAGAACCAGCGGCCACCCCTCGGTTTTTTCAGATACTCTCCTTTTTGCTGAATCAAAGGAGTAGGCAGCGCCCCAGTTGCTAAACGCCATAACAATGGGCGTAACAGAAAGCAGAAGTTCGTGATTGATCTTACCGAGACTGAACATAAATCCCTGGAGAATCAGCATGGAGATGCCGGCTGCGATAGATGAAATTTTTGTATAGACACCCAGAAGTACCCCAATCCAGCTCAAAATTAACAGAATGTGCACGGCCTGAAGAAAGATCTCGGGAGGAAAATCATCAAACAGCATCATCGGTCCGGGCGGAGGAGTGAAAAAATCAGTCGGATAGCTTGTGAGAACAGAATAAAGGCCAAAATCCGGCAGAAGGAAAAACAGGAACAGCAGCGATGCAAATATACGGTAGATGGCAAGACCGTCTGCGCCCGGTGAGTAGCTCTCGAAGATCCACTGTTCAAACTTATTTTTCTGCATCGGCTACTCCCCTCTCAAAATCTGCACGCGCTGAATCACCTGTGCCGAATCCTGCTCAAGCCCGTTTTCCGTTCGCTGCATGAAGCTTCTTTCATGAAGCATCTGGATTTCGTTCGTTTCCCTTCCGGTTTTTTCAGCAGCACGTTGATCAAACCAATCCAGCGTTTCCACAGAAAATGTATTGACATGCTCCTGATCAGACAGGTTGCTCCGCATAAAGGCGGGAATCATAGAGAGTGGCATATCATCAAAAAAAGTTTGCAGTGTAAGGCGGGTGGGTTCAATTTGATCGGGGTGAGATACCTCAATAAAAAATTGATTTACCGCGTATTGGCCCTCATAAACATGAACATTTTTAAAACCGGGAAAAACAAATGCCGGCCAGGGTTCAGCTTGATAGTAGCCAACAACTCCAACCAGACCGTACTGAATGGGGAGATAACAGAGAAAAAAAATAAAAATTCGTTTAACTGTTTTTCTTTGAGTAGACTTCATATCAGCAGTATAAATTTCTCCAATATTATTCTATCACTCCAACTATAATTTTTTATGTTCTTTCTGATAGAACGACTCTATAAATTACTGAAAACTTACATTATTTATGGAACTTAACTCTCTTCGATCTGATAATAGGAATTCTATCCATTGCAGATTAACGTTTATTTTATGAAAGTACTCCATTTTAAAACGACGTATCTGAACGAATCCGAAACATTCATCGATCGCCTTGTACGAAATCATCAGGAGTTTTCCCCCGTTATTGCGACATGCAATAAACTGGCGTTTACGGAAGGTTTAAACATTTATGAGATGCCAAAATCCGGCTTTATGGGATTGATGAACACCATTCAACTCAAAATAAACAGCAGTCCACAGTTTCTGTATAAGGTTTTCGAACAGGTGAAACCAGATATAGTGCACGGACATTTCGGGCTCGACTCCTATCGTTTAATCCCGGTCATTAAAAAATTTAAAACCCCTTTTATTGTTAATTTTTACGGTCACGATGTCATCCGGCTCCCGCAAGAGTTTGGATGGACTGCAAGATACAACCGGCTGAAAAAGCAGCTCGATTTCGCCATTGCCGGTTCTGATGATATGAGGCAGAATCTGACCGACCTGGGGTTTGATCCGGAACGGATTCAGACCATCAAACTTGCCGTGGACATAGAAAAAATTCAGTTTCAGCAGCGTGATTCAGCCGGTTTGAACATTATGATGGTTGGACGACTGGTTGAAAAAAAAGGATTTATCTACGCTATTCGTGCATTAAGTATGCTCCGCGAAAAGTACCCAGAAGCACAAATGAATATATTCGGGGACGGTGAACTTCTTGAAGTATTAAAACTGGAAGTTGCTGCGCTGGATCTTGAAAACCGTGTCCACTTTAAGGGTTTCAAAAATAATGATGAGATCGTTCGTCACCTACACCAACACGACATGCTTCTTGTGCCAAGTGTACAGGCCAAAGATGGTGACAGAGAGGGCATCCCGCAGACTACCGTTGAAGGGATGGCTACGGGAATACCGGTCATTGCCACAGACCATGCAGGTCTTCCGGAATTAATCGAAGATGGGAAAACCGGTCTTCAGGTTCCGGAACGTGATCCGGAAGCGTTATACCTTGCGATGCAAAAGCTGATTCAATCACCTGAAATCGTACAAAAAGTGAGTTATGGAGGGAGGAAAAAAGTGGAGAGTGAACACAACATCGTTAAACAGGTCTTCAAAACAGAAAAATTGTATAAAAGGTTATTGTAGGTTTATTTGTATGTATTTGTATCGTATTGTGTTTCAACAGGAACTTTAAGTTGGCTTATAAAATTTCATGGAACTATTCACATCCATACAGTCTAAAATCAAACACGCAGACTGGCCGTATATTCTGCAAAATCTGGGTATATTTTTCTTTTTAGTCTGGGTTGGAACTCTTTTTTTTGAAGAGACCTTGCTCCTGATTTACCTCCTCTTTCTCGTCCTTTTCTATATTACCGTAACGCAGTTTCATATTTACAGAGTGCAGCGCCAGGAGCAGGAGTATCAGCTTTACAAATATCAGTGTATTGCCGATATCCATAAAGTGCTGCCGCTAACAGCCCCCCTCCCGCCAATGACCGGCTGGGCCGCTACTCCCGAACTTGCATTAACTGTTCTAAAAACCGTGCAAAAGTACAAGCCGAATCAAATTGTTGAGCTTGGAAGCGGAGTAACTACGTTGATATCGGGCTATTCACTGAATGAATTTCATCCTTCAGGGAGCGTCATTTCTCTTGATCACGACAGCCGGTTTGCAGAAAAAACCAGGGAGGAGATCGCACTTCACGGCCTTGGGGATAAGATTGATTTAAGAATAGCTCCACTGGAAACCCACACAATCTCCGGTAAAGAATGGACGTGGTATTCAGCTGATCAGCTCCATTTTGATGAACCCATTGACCTTCTGCTTGTAGACGGACCACCTTTTAAAACACAAAAAAACGCCCGTTATCCCGCTCTGCCGCTTTTATTCAAGCACCTCAGCGACAGGGCTGTCATCATTATACACGATACCGACAGGAAATCGGAAACCGAATCGATACAGCAGTGGATCGATGAGTTTGATGACGTGCAGATGGAGCGTCTCGACACTGAAAAAGGGATTACGCT
>CAZKIZ010000211.1:0-6283 GCA_964552935.1 uncultured Rhodohalobacter sp.
ACCTGTTCAGGCGATCTTCGCGAACCCGTTTCAGTTCTACTCCCGCCACGTTATTGTACATGATGATATTAACTTTGGAAGGAACCCAGCGGGCTATTGAGGCGAGTTTTTTTGCGTCCACATAGTCGTCGTTGAAGTTGTCAAACAGCAGGTACTCATAGGTGAGTGAGAGGCCGGTTCTGTCGTGAAAATAGCGGACCGCCTCTTCCAGTTTTTCAAGATTCAGGCTGCTGTTAATCGGCATGATCTCATTTCTTTTTTCATCATCAGCCGCGTGGAGAGAGATCGCCAGGTTTACACCGAGGTCAAGATCGGCGAGCTGCTTGATCTGTTTCGTAAGGCCTACCGTTGAAACAGTGATTCGTTTCGGCGACAGGTCCATTCCGAGGGGATTTGTCAACAGGCGTGCCGATTCCGCTACCGCTTTAAAATTGTGCAGAGGTTCGCCCATCCCCATGTAGACAATATTGGTGATCTTTTTGCCATACGTCTCTTCGTCAACTTCGTTAATGATCTGCACCTGGTCGGTAATTTCGCCGTGGGTCAGGTTGCGGAAAAATCCCATCTTACCGGTAGCGCAGAACGAGCAGCCAAACATGCAGCCCACCTGCGAGGAGACACATACCGTCAGCCGGTTTGCAGCACCGTCGGGATAAAAATCGGGAATCAGTACAGCTTCAACCTTGTACTCTTCAGGCCCGTCGAGCGAAAACAGAAATTTTATGGTGCCATCCTTCGACTGCTGCTTGCTGTGAATGCGAATGCGCCGAACTTCAGCAATCTCATCCAATTTTGAGCGGAGATCCTTGGAGAGGTTGGTCATCTCATCAAAAGAAGAGGCCCCTTTTTGATAGAGCCACTGCGTGAGCTGATCGGCACGGTAGCCCATCAGGCCGAGTTCATCGGTAAACTCCTTCAGTTCTGCTGTTGTAAGTGATTTAAGATCGGTTTTTTTCGCTATGTTCAATTCTTTTTCCATCTGTGTAAGATACGAAGAATGCTTCGGAATCTACAGGCCAGCAACACGATCCGTTTACTCTTCCAGCATGGAATTCACAGCCGCCATAATAATGGATTTATCCACTCTCTGCCTGTAATCGGGGTTTACGTACTGAAAAACAATTTTACCTTCAGAGTTCGTCAAAAAAACGGCCGGCACAGGCAGTATGTGGTGGGTTTGGCCTGAACGCTCTTCGATATCCATTCCACCCTCTTTCAGGCTTTGAACAGTCTCTTCGTCAACCCGGAAGGCCACGCCAAATGCTTTTGCAGCCTCCATGCTGCTGTCGGACAGAAGAGTGTAGCCCAGTTCAATATCCTCTAAAGAAGCTTGCAGATATTCGGGAGTATCGGGGCTGATCGCCACGATTTCGATCCCTCTGTTTTGGAGCTCAACATCAATTTCCGCAAGGTCGGCCAGCTCTGCCGAACAGAACGGGCACCAGCCGCCTCTGTAAAAGACAAATAGGGCTTTCTCTGAACCAATTTCACTTAGATTCACGCTCCTGTTTACGGGATCACTCAAAGTAACATCCGGAACGGAGGAACCGATCAAAAGGGGAGAGACATCACCGGCGCTGGCGGGGACTGAGTCGAGATTATTGTCGGCTTTGCAGCCTAAAAACAGAGAGATGGCGAGTGAAAGGAGTGTCAGATACTTCATTGTAAGTCCATTCAATTTTTTAGATTTCTGAATGGTACAGCTACTTCTGTAAAACTGTATAACAAATGTCTGACGGTGTTATTAAAGAATGTAAACGGGTAGAGCTGCCGATCTATATGTAAAGCAAAGTTGACATTAATCTGTCCGGAAACTATATTTAATGTAAAGCAAACTTTACTAAATCATCATGATGCAGTTACAAAATTTTTTACTACCCCGCTATTTCAGATACCTGGGCTATGTTCTGTTAGCCGGATGGCTTGTTGCATTTTTAATCATATACTTTACAATGCAGGACACTTTTTTTGACACCAGGGCAGTATCAACAGAGATAATCATGATGAGGGTCTATCTGCTCAACTACCATTTACCGGTTATAGGGCTGATTCTGTGCCTGATTTCTAAAGAGAGAGTTGAAGATGAGATGAGTTTTCAGATACGTATGCAGTCATTTTTACTTGGACTGATGGTAGTGGTAGGAATATCATTTTTATTGATGATCTACTCGGTTATCTGGAGTCCGATGCAGATTTATATTTCTCGTGCAGGTTTACCAACAGCACTATTTGTGATATTTATCGTCTACCACTTTCTAAAATGGAGATCATCACGCTATGAAGAATAGAGTGAAGATGTTTAGAAAAGAGCAGGAGCTTACGCAGGCTGAGCTGTCAGAGAAGCTGGGAGTGTCGCGGCAGACAATTAATGCCATCGAAAACGGGCGCTATAATCCCTCTACGGCCCTCTCCTTAAAGCTTGGAAACATCCTGAATAAAAAAGTGGAGGAGATTTTTATCCTGGAGGAGAGTGACTGAAGCATTGAAGTTAAAACTTTGGCATTTATTCGTATCTGCCGGTAAAGAACGTTCAGAAATAATTGTACATAAATAACGATTTTATATTAAAACCGCGGATTCACAATATTGTTATAGATAGAACCAAATGTATAAGAGAAGCCGAAAGAGACGGAGTAGTCAGAAGTAGTAGGGCGCTGAGTTCCGCGAATGATATTATCAGGATCATTGGGATCTACTTGTGCTGCCAGTGAGAGCTGATCGTTGATGATACGGTATCGTCCGGAGAGGCTAACCGAAAGGCCACGGATAATCCGAATATTGAACGAAGGGTTTATCTCAACGCGATTGATCGTGGTATCGTGAAAATAATGCATAGCGGATGCCCGGATATCAATTCGCCCCCAGCGCTGATCGTACCTAAGCCGCGTGCTTATTTCCTGAGCCATAATGAGCTCTGAATCTTTTAAAAAGATAGTGGTGTTGAAATACCTTCTATAGGTAGGAGTAACCTGATACTGTACGATAAAACGTCTCTGTTGAAATTCATCGTACGGAAAGAAATTAAATTCAATTGCAGGAGCGATATACGATTCCAGGGCTTCATTGTTGGTTCTGGAAAACCGTGCTCTTGTGAAAATAGCGACGGTTGACCGGCTTGAGAGACTGTACCCAATCATCCCCCAGTAATCTCCCCAATCGCGGTTTATATTAAGTGTGCGGTCAGTTAATTCTACATTTCGTCGCCGGATCTCGCCGCGGGCACGGGCCCGGATTTTCCAGTCGCGGGTTGTTCGCTCAGCTTCAATTCCACTATAGAGGCCAAAATTGAATTCTGTATCCTCCCCACTCATGTTCGATCTTAAATCAATATCAAAGATCCAGTTATCCCAGGGATCGTCCATTTCAACTTCATCATCGTCGGTAGCCTCTGGTGCTTCGTAAAAAATATCGAGATTACGAATGGCAACCGTATTTGTGACGAATGGAATAAGCCCGATTTTTATATGACGGTTGAGACCAATTCGCCGTTCGTCATTCGTATCGGAGCTTGGCGAGGTGTATGTGATTCTGTTTGTAATTCCATCAGGCCCGTCTATTTCGGAAAACTCAAGAGTATACTCACGACCTCCGCCTCCGGTTCTCTGGTCCGTTATCAGAAGATATATATCGGCATCATCCTGGTCACGCACGTAGTTTACAAACGTGATGTTCGTTCGGATATACGTTACATCGCATGCGGAACAATCCAGATATACGCTCGGGATTGGGCCTAAAGCCGATCCTGATTGAGCGTTTGCAGACTGCAGAAACAGCAAAAAAAGAAATAAGAGAGAGCCGGCAGCGGATCGGATCACAAATGCAGGTGATTAATTTAAGTGGTTGGTATATCGGCCGTAAGAAAGTCTTAAAAATAACCATTTCACCCGATGAAATTCCACTGAATCTAATGTAAATATTTTCTTTCTCAGGAATCAAAATATACCGATACCATATATCTGCAGAGGAAGTTAGGAATTGTGTTAATGGGTGGATAATTTACGTCGAATTTCAATCAGCACAGACGATTTGAATCTATACTCATCTGAAATACATCTACTGTTCCAGGATCGGGATGCAAAAACTAAACTCTGGAAACTGGCTAAGTTCGTTCTATTCGTCGTTGCCATCTACATAATTTTTGGACTGACGTTCCAGTATATCATGCATCTTGAAGGTAGGGAATATTCTCTGCTGGATGGTTTTTACTGGACGATTGTAACGATGTCTACTCTGGGTTATGGCGATATCGTGTTCACAAGTACGACTGGAAAAATATACTCTATGGTTGTGCTGGTTTCGGGAGTTGTTTTTCTGCTTGTTCTGCTTCCATTTACGTTTATTGAGTTTTTTTATGCCCCGTGGCTGAAAGCACAGCATGATTCGAAAGCCCCGAAAAGTTTACCGGACGGCACTCATGATCATGTAATTATCACAAATCTGGATGCGATCACCCAGGCACTGATAAAGAAGATGAAATCATATAAGATTAAATATGCAATCCTTGAATCTGATCTGCAGAGAGCGGTAGAAATCTCAGATCAGGGCTACAGTGTGGTCCATGGAGAGTTTGATGATTTTGAAACCTACGAGCGGATCTCTATCAGGAATGCATCACTCATTGTAACAACAGGGTCAGACCAGCTGAATACCAATGTGGCGTTCACCATTAGGGAGTATAGTCCGGACGTAAAAATTGTAGCTACTGCTGCTTCACCCGATTCTGTGGATATCCTGCAGATGGCCGGTGCAAACTATGTTCTGCAGATGGGAGAAATGCTCGGAAGATCACTTGCAAGGAGAACACTTGGTGGAAATGCAAGGGTACATGTAATCGGTCATATCGATAACCTGGTTATTGGGGAAGCGATCGCCCAGGGCACACCGTTAATCGGTAAAACACTCCGGGAAAGTGAATTGCGGGAGAAAATCGGGATTACGGTTGTTGGGATTTGGGAACGAGGTGTTTTTAAAGAGGCGCATCCGGATACTAAAATTAATGAGCAAACTGTGCTGGTACTTGCCGGATCTGTAGAGCAGCTTCGTAAATATGATGAAGTGCTTAGTATCTATCACGTTTCTGATAAACCAGTGGTTATTATCGGGGCAGGAAGAGTGGGTCGGGCAGCAGCTAAATCACTGGAAGAAAGGGGGATAGATTACCGGATTATTGATAAAAACCCCGATCGGGTTCGTGATCCCGAAAAATATATACTGGGCGATGCCGCCGATCTTACTGTTCTTGAAGAAGCCGGGCTTAAAGAGGCTCATACCACACTCATTACCACCCATGATGATGATACAAACATCTACCTGACGATATATTGCCGACAGCTCTGCCCCAAAATGGAGATTATCAGCCGTGCAACCTATGAAAAAAATATTAACACCATGCATCGTGCAGGTGCTGATTTTGTGATGTCGTACGCTTCGATGGGAGCTAACACGATATTTAATATTATGGAGGGTCAGGATGTTCTGATGCTTGCAGAAGGCCTGAACGTTTTCAGTCATAAAGTAAAGAGCAAGCTGGCCGGAAAAACATTGATTGAGTCTGATATTCGAAAGAAAACAGGCTGTACGGTAATTGCGATGAAGATTAACGGAGAGATGGTGGTTAACCCGTCACCAGACGCAAAATTAGAGGATGGACAGGAGATACTCCTGATCGGACAGTATGAAAGCGAAAGTCAATTTAAGGAGAGATATGTTGATGACAAAAAGTCATTCTTCTAAGAAAACTTTCTAAGCAGTTCCAGACAAGCCTCCGGCATAACTGGCTCTCCAATTTCGACACGCCGGAAACTATGCTGATTTATGTCCCGGCAATTCAGATCGATCTGATCCATGAACCGCGAGATCGTCGGGATATCACATCCAAAATAGATGGTTTCAATTTTTGCCCAGATAGCCGCACTCATGCACATCGGGCACGGTTCGCATGTGGTATAGAGTGTAAAGCCGGAGAGGTCCGTTTTTTTGAGATGCTCCCCAAGTTTACGAATAGCCATCACCTCTGCATGCGCGGTAGGATCGTGCAGTTTTTTGGTCTGATTGGCTGCCGTCACAAAAAGCTGATCACCCATCGCCAATGCCGCCCCAAAAGGAGTCTGATATTTTTCAGCAATTTCAATTGCCGCGTTCATGTGTGGTAGATGTGGTTTCATGGTTCAAGGTTCAGGGTGCAGGGTGCAGGGCGCAGGATCGAAGATTTATACTTATCGCTGTTCTACGCTTTGTATATATTTGTAGATCATTCTGCCGGTTTGATCCAGTTTTTCTGAAA
>CAZKIZ010000212.1:0-6243 GCA_964552935.1 uncultured Rhodohalobacter sp.
GTACTAATGGACAATGTGATAAAACAAATCAACTAACATTTGTGAATAATGCAGGATAAAACAGAATCCATTGAAACGGAGCTAAAATCAACCTAAAGAACGCAAGCATGAAGATTGTAACACCGGATGAAGCCGTAAGCTATATTCAGTCAAAAGATCATCTTTTTATCCATACCGCTGCTGCTGCACCACAGCAGCTTGTCCAGGCGTTAACGAGGAGGCACAAAGAGCTTCGTAAAGTGCAGATATTTCATCTCCACACGGAAGGAGAGGCGCCTTATACGCAGCCGGAGTACAGGGATAGTTTTAAAACGCACGTTTTCTTTACGGCAAAGAATGTCCGCTCGGCGATGAAGACGGGTGAAGCAGATTATATCCCGATATTTTTGAGTGAGATTCCTAACCTGTTTAATCGCGGAATCGTGAAGCTGAATGCGGCTATGGTACAGGTGAGTCCGCCCGACAAGCACGGCTACTGTTCGCTGGGAATTTCGGTTGATGCATCCCGGGCAGCGATATTAAACGCCGATAACGTGATTGCCCAAATCAACCCAAACATGCCGCGCACGCACGGTGACGGGCTTATACACATCAGCGAGATTGATTACGGAGTTGAAGTAACGGACCCGATTCCGGAACACCACCCCGCAGAGCTCTCCGAGGTGGAGCTGAAAATAGGCAGACACTGCGCCAACCTTATTGAGAACGGCGCCACGCTGCAGATGGGGATCGGTAATATACCGGATGCGGTGCTGGCATCGCTGGACAATCACAAAAACCTGGGCGTTCACACAGAAATGTTTTCGGACGGGCTGATACCGCTTCTTGAATCGGGAATTGTAAATAATTCCAAGAAGAAGATACACCCGGGTAAGGTTGTGGGTTCATTTGCCATGGGAACCCGGAATTTATATGATTACATGGACGACAACCCTCTGATACAGATGCTCGACTGCGGCTACGTTAATGATACGGCTGTGATCAGGAGAAACCCGAAAGTAACGGCGATTAACAGCGCTATTGAGGTGGATCTGACCGGCCAGGTCTGCGCCGATTCCATCGGAACGTACCAGTACTCCGGCGTGGGCGGCCAGATGGATTTTATCCGCGGGGCATCGCTGTCGGAAGGAGGCAAACCGATCATTGCGCTGCCATCAGCCACGGGAAGGGGAGAGTCGAAGATTGTACCTTTTCTGAAACAGGGTGCCGGCGTGGTGACGACCCGCGCACACGTTCACTACATTGTTACTGAATATGGGGTTGCCAATCTTTACGGCCAGAGCCTGCGGCGGCGCGCACGGGCCCTGATAGATATAGCCCATCCCGAACACAGGGAAAATCTCGAAAAAGCCGCGCATGAGCGGTTTAAGGAGATGTGATTTCTCAATCTGTCAGCACCCACTGGATCTGACAGCATTGAGTATTGGTGCAACCTGGTATTTCTCTACTCCGGAACCAGAATCCATTCACTGTATTCATTACAGAGTTTGAACCCCGCTCTGTATCGATTGTTCAGAAATGCTATGTCTAAACAAATCAACTAATTTTCAATCAACAGTTCCAAGGCGCTTCTCTTGGTACCGCAGCAAGTATTTTTCTGGTTCCGATGAATTATGGAAAATTTCGGAGAGCAGTTTTGGCCCGCCCGGAATTGAGTGTCTTTCGTAAACTAAATCCGTAAGAAGACCGTATTTGCGAATAACGGGGAAATCAAATATTCTGCGATGGGGAGTTTGACAGTGAGGCTGTTGTAGAATTATATGTTAGGTAAATATTTCAATTTGTTGATAGAATATTCAGTATTTAAAAAGTTATCCGCTTGAGCTATTGAAACCAATAAACCTCCAACATATCATAGATCAAGGCGAAGGAATTTCTGTTGAATTCAAAACATCGAGAACCCGACTCAACAAGAATGCCTTTGAGACCGTTTGTGCTTTTCTGAACAGACAGGGTGGTCATTTGCTCCTCGGGATTGAAGATGATGGAACGGTTATTGGTGTGGATGGAGACGCTGTGCAGGGGATTCTAGATAGCATTGTAACCAACGCCAATAATCCGCAAAAACTTAGTCCGCCTTATTATCTGTCGCCTGAAGTGGTGGATCTGAACGGAAAAATGTAATTGTGGTGTATGTACCGGAAAGCTCACAGGTACACAATACATCTGGTAAAATTTTTGACCGCAACGAGGATGGAGATTTTGATATTACTAAACAGCCGGAACAGGTTACCCAGTTGTACCTCCGCAAACAGAGCAGCTATACGGAAAACAAAGTGTATCCATTCGTTACTTCGGATGATTTTAAGCAATCGCTATTTGACCGGGTTCGTAAACTGGCCCGCAGTCAGCGCCCTGACCATCCCTGGCTGGAAATGGATAACAAAGAGCTTCTCAAATCTGCCGGACTATACAAAAAAGATATGGAAACCGGTGAAACTGGTTATACTCTTGCCGCTGTATTGCTGCTGGGAAAGGATGATGTGATTACAAATGTGCTCCCTCATTTTAAAACCGATGCCATTTTACGTATCCAGAATACCGACCGATATGACGATCGTGACGATATCCGCGTAAATCTGCTCGAAAGTTACGATCGGTTGATGAGATTCATTGCCAAGCACTTGCCGGAAAAATTCACCTTGAAAGTGACCAGCGGATCAATCTTCGGGACCTAATTTTCCGGGAAGTGATCGGGAATGTGCTCATCCACCGTGAATTCACCAATCCCTATCCCGCCAAGTTAGTGATAGAACAAGGCCAAGTGTTTACAGAAAACTGGAACAAACCCCACGGGAGGGGTAATATCGACCCTGAAAATTTTTCTCCGTATCCCAAAAATCCAATGATTGCCCGTTTCTTTAAAGAGGTTGGTAGAGTTGACGAATTGGGTTCCGGTGTTCGAAACACGTACAAATATTGTGGTCTCTACACTCAAGGTACAGAACCTGAGTTTATAGAAGGAGATATCTTTAAGACGATTATTCCTGTTTCGATACATCCGGTTACCGCAAAGGGTTCTATAAAAACTGCAGGTCAAGTTACTGTGGAAGTTAGTGGGGAAGCTACCGGGGAAGCTAGTGGGGAAGTTCAAAAAGTAGTGAGCACCTTAGAAGGTGAGATGAAGCGTTCAGAAATACAAAAGATAATAGGATTGAAACATGACGATTATTTCAGGCTGCATTATATTGAACCTTCCATGAAAGCAGGACTTATAGAAATGACGCACCCGGATAGTCCCAACCATCCGAATCAAAAATACCGGCTTACAGAGGAAGGTATAAAGCTGAAGAAGAAAATATAAACATGGGAGACCGAGTCACATTTCAGCAATGAGTTACACATATTTTAAGTATGAAATGAAGTTTGCCAGATTCATAAAAAATATTGGGAAAGTTCTTCTTTAATTAAGCTTCGGAGGATAAACCCGGTTTTAGAGTAGAGACACCAAACCAGAAATTTCAGTGCTGTGAGTTTGGCTGCAACCCGTTGAACAGTAACCGGATTTCAGGTGTTAAGATGACTCATTTTTGTATATTTGTTTCATGATCCATTATTCTTCAAGTTTATCTGTTTTTGGACCGCTTTTACGGCGGTCTTCTTTTTTTGTGATGAGGATGTTGCCTGTAATGCTGCTGGTATTTGTGCTGCAGGCGTGCGGAGGTGAACGGTCTCCAAATCTCACCCCCGCTCAGCAGCCTGAAGAGCAGTTGGCGGATCGATTCATGATTGCGGCTGCGAATGACCTGGCGGTTGAGGCTGGCCTGGACATGCTTCGAAGCGGCGGAAATGCAGTGGATGCAGCCGTGGCTGTACAGATGATGCTCACTTTTGTCGAACCCGCCGAAAGCGGTATTGGAGGTGGAGCCTTCATGATGTTCCGCAACGGGGAAACCGGCGAAATGGTGATGTTCGACGGACGAGAAACGGCTCCCGCAGCCGCCACGGCAGATCGGTTTACCTGGCTGTTTGGCCGTCCCATGCCGCTATATCTTGCCATTCCGACCGGCTCCTCTGTTGGTGTGCCGGGCACCGTGGCCATGCTATACGAGGCCCATCAGCAGCACGGAAAGCTGAGCTGGGCGGATCTTTTTGAACCTGCCATCACCGCTGCAGCGGAGGGTGTACCGTATCCTGATCAGCTGAAACGACAGGTTGAGCGGGATTTTTCGCTTCGCTTTTTTGGTGACCTTCGCCGATATCTTGTCCGCCAGTCAGGGGGAGATGAACCGGTTCTCCGCAACCCGGAGCTTTCCGAAACACTAAGCCGTATCGCTGATAAAGGGCCATCAGCACTTCTGGAGGGAGAAATTGCCGAAGATATTGTAGACGCTGCCGGTTCACGCCGGCCCCGCCGCAGCGATATTACCCTGGATGATCTCGCCAACTACGAACCGAAACAGCGGGAAGTGGTTTGCGGCGCTTATCGGGGTCACGAACTCTGCGGACCGGCTCCGCCATCCTCAGGTGGAATTACCGTTCTTCAGATTCTGGGCATTCTCGAGCAGTTTGATATTGCATCTATGGAGCCGAACTCGGCCGAAGTTGCCCACCTGATTGCCGAAGCGAGTCGGCTTGCCTTCGCCGACCGCGCATTCTACATTGGTGATCCCGACTTCACTGATGTGCCGGTGGACGCTCTCATTAGCCCGGACTACCTGCGGGAGCGGGCCGGGCTGATCGATCGTAAGCTCGCAATGAAGGATCCAAAGCCCGGATCGCCGGAGCTGATGGAACCTGAGCTGGATGATGTCACGCTGCCCGATGAGCAGGAGTCAACCGGAACGAGTCACTTTTCGATTGTGGATGGAGACGGTAACTGGGTTTCCATGACGACCTCCATCGAGGTGCCGTTCGGCAGCCGGATTATGACCAACGGATTTATTTTAAACAACCAGCTGACCGACTTCGCATTTACCTCTGAAATCGACGGACGACTGCATCCCAACCGTGTTGAGGGCGGTAAGCGTCCCAGAAGTTCTATGTCTCCTTTTTTTGTGATGAGCCCCGATGGCGAACCCGGGCTGGTAATAGGCTCCAGGGGCGGAAGCCGCATCATCGGGTACGTGGTGAAGACGATAGTAGGCGTGATCGACTGGGAGCTCTCAGTGCAGGATGCCATCAACCTGCCTAATGTAGTGCACCGCGGCGACGGACTCGAGCTCGAGTACGGCACCGACGCCGAATTGGCCGGCCCCGAGCTGAAGCAAATGGGTCACCGGGTGAACATCACCGAAATGGAAAGCGGTGTCCATGGAATTGAATGGGTTCCGGCGCTCAACCAGTGGAGAGGAGGGGCGGATCCGAGAATTCGGGGAATTGCTCGTGGGGACTAATTTTGAATGTTGAGTTTTAAATTTTGAATGAGTGTCTCTTTGATGATTCTGAGTTACGGGACTTCTCTCTGATTGTTGTTAAAGTAATTTTCAAACTCTGGAGCCACCGTTCTTTGACTAATCAACAGGGATATTATCTTAATCCAAACAACAATGCCGAACCATATTTCCATTAAAGACTACCTTCCGTCATGAAAATATGCATTCTCGAAAGCGCCTATGAATCATCGGATTCACCCATGAAATCTCACGACCCGGCATCTTCTCCCGGGACATATTTCAAGGGACATGAAATCGAGCACCATTTTCTGCATAAAAAAACCGCTGTCCGCCGTGTGACGGAACTGGTCTCGCAGAGTTTTGATGTTTTCGTAAACCTTTGCGACGGCAGCTGGGATGAGGACAGGGCCGGCATTGAAGTGGTGCAGGCCCTGGAGCGGCTTAATGTGCCATTTACCGGCGCCGGCAGCTCATTCTACGATCCAACCCGCGACCTGATGAAAATGGTGTGCCGGTATTACGGCGTGAAGGTTCCGGGCCATGTGATCATTACTGACACGGATGACCTCAACACCGAAACAAGCCAACTTCAATATCCGCTCATCGTAAAACATCCGAACAGCTACAGCAGTATCGGCCTTACATCCTCCTCGCTGGTCGAAAACCGTAAACAATTGCTGGAACAATCCCGGATCATGATCGACCGGTTCGGGCAGGCCATGGTGGAAGAATTTATCGAGGGGCGCGAATTCACTGTTCTTGTAGCTGAAAATCCCGAAGATCCGGATCATCCGGTAACCTATGAACCTATTGAGTTCCAGTTTCCGCCGGGAGAACGTTTCAAGCATTTTGATCTGAAATGGACCAACTACAGTGATATGAAAACCAGGCCGGTTGAAGACAAATT
>CAZKIZ010000213.1:0-625 GCA_964552935.1 uncultured Rhodohalobacter sp.
GGCAGCTCTTTGCGTTACAAAATTCGAGAACATCAGCCTGCGTTTAATAAATACGGGTTAGAGAAGATCCCACCTCAAATGATATACTGCTCAACAAACGAAAATCAAATAGCTTCACCGGGCAGTTCGGCAAGGTTAAACCAGAATTGTTCAATTTGTGAAATGGCGTTAAGAAAATCATCTACTTCAACCGGTTTCGTGATGTAGCAGTTGGCGTGCTCCCTGTACGAATCAACAATATCCTTATCGGCAGAAGATGTGGTAAACATGATGACCGGAATGTGGCAAAGCTGCGCACTCGATTTTATAAACTGAAGCACCTCATGTCCGTTCAAACGTGGCAAATTGATATCCAGGATGATAAGGTCGGGTTTTATACTGTCGGTGAAGGATCCCTCTCTGTTCAAAAACTGAACAGCTTTTTCTCCATTGTTTACAGCATGGATTTTACTGTTCATTACTGCATCTTCAAATGCGTCTCTTATGAGCATTACGTCTCCTGTGTTATCTTCTACAAGGAGTATTTGAACTGAATTCATAGGGGGCTGTTTTTAATATGGGGTTTGTAAAGTAACGTTAAGAACCTCCCAATATCTCCATTATTGTAAATTATCATTTTCAGGGT
>CAZKIZ010000213.1:725-6212 GCA_964552935.1 uncultured Rhodohalobacter sp.
GCAGGGTGCAGGGTGCAGGGTGCAGGGTGCAGGGTGCAGGGTGCAGGGTGCAGGGTGCAGGGAAAGTTGACTGCGTCAACTTCTTACACCTTGCTGGTCTTTTTCCATCCGGCGAATGACTTCAGCTGACCCTGCCTCTTGTGCCTTGTACCTTGTAACAATGTCACCCCGGTTTTTTGATTGTGAAATGAAATGTACTGCCGGTATTTAACTCCGATTCAACCCAGATTCGGCCGCCATGGGCATCCACAATTTTCCGGCATATCGCCAGGCCTATTCCTGTTCCCGTATACTCCTCTTTGGAATGCAGCCTCTGAAAGATATTAAATATTTTTTCCCTGTACTCTTCTTCAATTCCTATTCCATTGTCTGAAACCGATATTTTCCACTGACTTCCAAGATCCTCAGCTTTCACCTCAATTTGGGGAGAGCGGTCCCGGGCGCGGTATTTCAGCGCATTGCTCAGGAGATTGCCCAAAAGCCTGTTCATAGATTGGCCGGAGGCTTCGATAACCGGGAGGGAGGTCCATTTTACCGTAGCCTCTTTTTCATCAATCGGCTTCCCATAATCTCTCACCACTGCTTCCATCAGCAGATTCAGATCTACATCCTCTTTTTTCATTTCCATCTGGCCCGTTCTTGAGTAATCGAGCAGGTCCAGTATAATTTGCCGCATACGTTTGGCGCCATCACTGGCAAACCAAATATATTTTTTCGCCTTTTCATCAAGCTCATCGCCGTACCTCTTTTCAAGCTGCGACAGAAAGCTCGTCACCATCCGGAGGGGTTCCTGAAGATCGTGCGACGCCACAAAAGCAAACTGTTCCAGTTCAGCATTGGAAGCAGCAAGCTCTTTGGTCTGCAGTTCAAGTGTACGGTTCAGCTCTTTCAGCTCTTCCATTCTATGCTTTCTGTCGGTTATATCTTTAAAAAAGACCGACAGGCCTTCAGATGATGGATATGCGCTGACATCAAACCATTTTTCAAGAGCGGGGTAATACTCTTCAAATATAACCGTACAGTGCTCACTCATCGCCTTATGGTATTCTGAGTAAAAGTCGAGATCCACTGCGTCACCGTAAATATCCCACAAATTTTTCCCAATCACCTCTTCACGCGGCATCTGCAGCTCTCTTTCCGCAATCTTATTCCAGTAGGTTACCTCCCAGTTTTTGTCAACAGCGAAAAATGCATCTCCAATGCTCTCCAGTATTTCATTTTTCTCATTATATGCTTTTTGGAGAGCCTCTTTGGACTCCTCGTTTTCAATTGCGGATGCAAGATTGATGGAAATGGTCTGCAAAAACGAGATCTCTTCACTACTCCAGGCTCTCTTTTGGGAACAGTCATCAAACCCGATTGCCCCGTAAAATTCAGTGCCGACAAACACCGGTATGGCGAGTATGGATTTTATACCCTGTTCTTTCAGAAGCCCTCTGAACTCCGGATCTGACATGTCATCTACAAAACTTTTGTATGGACTATTAACCGCAAGCGGCTTTAAGAATTCTTCAAGTTTACTGAACGGAATTTCCTTTTGGGCGGGATGATCACCCTGAACATTCATTTGTTTGCCCTCCCATTCAGAGAGTATGCGGGCTGTTTTCTCCCCAAGTTCTTCACTGAATCTATTCTGAAAGAAGTAGACACGATCGGCATCGACTGCTCTGCCAATGACCTCAAAACTCTTTTGAAGCGCCTCCTGCCAGTCGTCGAGATTAATCAGGTTTCCGTTAAACTTTGCTATAGCGTCCAGCTGCCGGGTTTTCCCCAAAATACGCGCCTGCGTCTCTTTGCGATCATTAATATTCTTAAAGTAGACCGAGATCCCGTTTCCAGCCGGGTATGCCGAAATATCGAACCATGAGCTGAGTGGCGGATAGTAATATTCAAAAGATTTTGGAATACCTTCATTCATCACCTCCCGATAATTCTCAGACAGCTCACTGGATTTAGCGGCCGGAAACAGATCCCAAAGATTAGCGCCCATTGCCTCATCCGATTGAACATGCAAGAGGTTTTCCGCTTCCCTGTTGAAGTAGCTTATCACCCAGTTGCCATCAACGGCATAAAATGCATCCGATATACTTTCAAGTATTCTGTTTCGCTCAGTAAATATCTCCTGCAGGTTTTTATCGGCTTCGTACCGCTCAATCGCTACCGCAAGGTTGGACGTGATAGTAGTGAGCGTCCGCACTTCCTCATCACTCCATTTCACTTCGGCTGTACAGTTATCAAACCCAATAAATCCGTGGAATTTTTCCTGAACGTAAACCGGTATTACCAAAAACGTTTTAATATTTTGGGTTTCCATCACATGGTGAATTGTACCGCCCTCTTCAATTTCACTAATAAGGGCGCTGCTTGCTTTTTTCTCAAGCATTGGATTTATCAGGTCTGGCAGCTCGTCAAAAGGAACATCATTCAGGTCGGGATTACCCAGTTCAGACTTTATACCATCACGGCACCATTCGAATACCTGGCTGGTGAAGCCATTGCCTGTTTCCGGTTCGAACCGGTTCTCGAAGTAATAGACCCTGTCGGCCTGAACGGCTTCTCCAATCACCTCCATATTGCTTTCAAGCGCAGTTTTCCACTCTGTGTAGTTCAGCAGTGCGCTGTTCAGGCGTGCAATCGCATCTATGTGCCGCGACCGTTCCTGGAGTTTTAACTCCGCCTTTTTTCTCACATCAATATCCTGGAAACTGCCATATAAGCGGACACATTTTCCATTTACCATTTCTGCCTGGCCAATGCAGCGAATCCATTTTTCTGCATTCTTTGATGTGGATATCAGTAATTCGAGATCAAATGATTCCCCGTGGCTTATCGCCCTTTCAACTGCATCTTCAATGCGTCTCCTGTCACCGGGCGCATAAAATTCAAACCCACCGGTCAGAGTGGGGTTATAGCTGTCATCAACACCGAGTATTTCTTTGGTCATTCCTGACCAGTACATCTCATTTTTGCTCTTTTGCAGGTTTAGTTCCCAGCTGCCAACTTTAGCCAATCTGGCTGTATGCTCAAGCAGATCCTCAAGCTCCTTCTTTTCGGTGATATCAAATATGATTGAATCCCACTCCACACTCCCATCGGATAGCTTATTGGGGGTGCCGTACCCCTCCTGCCAGCGCACTGAGCCGTCCGGATGGTAGTATCTCCACTGGCTCTCCCATCGTGTTAGAGTTTCCGCAGATTTCTGGATGGACTCCTGAACTGTTTCAAAATCATCCTCATTGAAACGGTCCCAAATTTTGCTGTTATCTCGCATCGCCGCCTCTGCCGGTACACCCCAGAGCTCTGACGATCCTTTACTTAAGTAGAGCAGCCTGTCATTTCCTTCTGAATCCACGCAATACTTAAACAACACCCCGGGAATATTGTCGGATATATTTCTGAGGCGAAGCTCCATACTCTTTTTTTCATCAATATCCTGAAAACTGCCGTACAGACGAACACATTTACCTTCCACAATTTCGGGCTCCCCAATAGCCCTCACCCATTTCTCGTTGCCCCTGGCCGTTACAATCTGAACTTCAAGATCGAACGAAACGCCCTGCTGAATGGCTTTCTGAACAGCTTCTTCTATTCGGTTTCTGCTATCGCCCTCTTTATAAAACTGAATCGCCTCACCCATAGCCGGCATATAATCCGGTGCAACTTCGTGAATTTCGCGCGTTACCTCAGACCAATAGTGCTTTTCATTAATAATATCAACTTCCCAGCCGCCGATTTTTGCCAGACGATTTGCCTGTTCCAGCAGACTTTCAAGCTCTTTTTGCTCCGTGATATCCCGTGCAACACTGTAAACTTTTCCCTCTTCAAAAAACGTGCGCGTCGTCCAGGAAAGCCAAACAACGCTTCCATCTTTAGCAATCAGCCTGTTTTTAAAGTTTTGAGCCCCTTTATTGAGGTTAATTGCATCGATTTCCATCTCTGTTTTACGCCTGTCATCGGGATGGGTAAAGCTGGATATGGGGTGGGCAAGGAGTTCATCTTGTGTAAAACCAAGCAGGCGGCTCATTGCAGAGTTCACTTTTTTGAAATAACCGTCCATTCCGGCTACACAAATTATATCGGGTGAAAAACTGAATATGCGGGATAGCTCTATTTCAGACTGCTTTCTCTTGATTTCTGTGCCAAGTTCCCGTCCAAACTCTTCAAGAAATGGCAGGTAATAGTCTCCGTGATTTTTGGAGTCTTCCAGGCCAAAAAACAGTGCTCCCACTACACTTTTGTTGTAAAACACCGGTATGCAGATGGCGGCTTCAATTCCAGCCATTTGTGCAAGCTCTTTTCTTTCAAACTGCTCATGCCGGCTTAGTTCCTTCCACATCTGGGTTTCGGCTGTATTCCAGACCAGGCCCGGCATACCCTCGCCTTTTCGAAACGACATAATCGGGTTGGAATCTTCATAGAACCGTGCCGCCGAAAGATCCTGGTTTCGGCTTCCATAGCTCAACAGATCAATAGATGAGCTCTCTTCATTTATAAGCCACATTTCGGCGACAGGGAAATTGCCATACGATATGATTTTTTGAAGTACCGCTTCAAATGTGTTCTTAAGAGAATTTTTTTTATTAAAAAGCTCCCGCGTTTCTTCCTGGAGCTTCTTCAGGATTTCACGGTTTTTTCTCTCTGTGATATCCCGTTCTATTGCAATATAATGAGTACATCTTCCGTGGTCATCAAATACCGGGGTGAGCGATATTTGCACCCAAAACTCTTCCCCGTTTTTCTTGCGGTTGATGAGTTCAACATCTGTCGGGATATTCTCTTTTATTGCGTTTCTCAGCTTCTCCAGCCCGGGACTCTCCGAATTTTTGCTCTGAAGAAACCTGGGAGTTTTGCCTATAACCTCATCAACGCTGTATCCCGTCATAGTTGTAAAGGCCCGGTTTACGTAGACAATCTCAGGACCTTCGGGCGCTGTTATGGGGTGTGATTTTGTAACCATCACGGCATCCCTCACATTCACCACAACAGACTCGAACATAGAGAGATTTGTATCATTCTTTTCCACTTCAATCAGAAGAACATTTCCTCCCTTTTTTTGCAATAGAACCGAGCATACACAGCTTAACTTCAGTTCTACATCCTCGCCGGTTATTCCAATCGCCCTGAAACGCTCTCCGTCTTTTTTGGCCTGAATTGTTCCATCAACCGACTTCAGAACCTTACTGCTGACAGATCCGGTCAGCTCTTTTACTGTACACTTAAAGAGTTCTGCCGCAGCAGAATTGAGGTAAGATATGATGCCCTTTTCTGAAATTACCAGAAAAGGAGTTGAAGAGTGATCAAAAACAGCCCTGGTTGTATTATCAAGCCCTTCCGGCATAGTTTTGATGAATTGTTCTGGAATTTAATTAGACCAATATAATGATCTATATGACAATTTCATCTAAAAAAATATCTACAACAGAATTGCGGAGAGTAAGGTTTTAATATGAAGGTAAATCAAACCTGCTATGAACGTTTACCATGAAA
>CAZKIZ010000214.1:0-6203 GCA_964552935.1 uncultured Rhodohalobacter sp.
ATGAGTTTGATGACGTGCAGATGGAGCGTCTCGACACTGAAAAAGGGATTACGCTTCTTAAAAAAGGGTTTTAGGCGGGATCTCAAAAGAAGTTTAAATTTACTTTAAGTGAAGATGTTCGTCCGTTTAAAAAACTATTCTTCTCGGCAAAAAGCAGGTTAATTATTCGGTTTTGAACTCAAAAACTTCAGCATAACCCAGTTTTTAAATTTCGACCAGTCATCCGGCGTGATCACCTTAAAGAGAGTACCTGCAATGCTGAATAGCAGCAGATAGGCTATCATGCTGAAGGTCAACCCTCTGATGATCATATCCGGTTCAAACAGAGTAAACCTGGCGTACCAGGCGGGAATTGCAACCAGAACGGACGTTCCGAGCACTTTGAAGTAGAAAGGAAACGGCAGCACTTTGTGCACAGGCAGATCCATATGTCCGCCAATTCTTCGCAGCACCACAAACCAGTTATAGAAATTGGCAATAAGAGTTGAGGTGGCTGTTCCGTTGATTCCCCAGATCATTGTAAATGGAATACTCAGGATGATGTTTGCCGCCACAAGGTTAAGACTCACATAAAACACCCCTTTTGTATCGCCGAACGCCTGCAAAATACTGCCGTAATGCGTCACCCGCATCAGCACTATCAGGTTATAGATCTGAAATGGCAATACTGCATTTGAGTAGTCGGTTCCTTCAGATTCTGCGATAAGCGACACCAAATCCGGGGCTATGACAATCGAAAGAATCGTAAGAGGTATCACCAGCAGGCTCACTTTTTCCACACCTTTATACCAAAGTTCGAGCAGCTCCTCTTTTTTTGAATCGAGCTGCAGGCTCACGTAGCGGCTGATCAGAACCGAACCCACCGCAAACGGAATCACCCGGATAATCGGCACCTCCTGAGCGCCGATAGTATACTCGGCATACGCAGCAGCCGGGAGTAATATCGACACTACGAACTTGTCTACATAGCGATTGATCTTATTGGTCAAGGATGAGAATCCGAGCGGCAGCGAAAAGTTAGACTGCTGTTTGATGGTTACTTCTGATTCGCTCAGCTTCCCATCCGGCAGGGCGAAATGGATCCAGATGAATGAACCGAAAAAGCGGATCACACCGTAGATAACCAGTCCATAAACCGCAATTTCAAGCGGATATCCAAGCGCGAGCGGCACCACAAGGCATCCAAAAGAGAGAAGGCTGGTCAGCATTTCGTACCAGGCAGACTGACGCTGTTTGTCGATTGCAAGCAAAACATTTGTGACCGGCCAGGTCGGGATTTCGAGAACGGCCAGAAGTCCCATCCATGGGAGCAGATCCTGCACGCGGTTTACGCTAAGCGGATCCCATTCAGTCAATAGATTAGGTGCGAAGTAGGCAACAACTAATACAAAGGCACCCGCTATGAGGCCGGTACCGAAAAGAATGGCTGTGGTCTGCGCAAAAAAGCCACGCTTGGCACTTCCGCTGATTCGCTCAAAGTAGTAGAACACACTCTCAGGAAAACCAAGCGTAGCGAGATTCCGCGCAACCTCGTGAATCATCAGCAGGTACCCAATGATCGCAAAATCGGTCTTGGAGAGAATCTGAATCGTCGCGATTACAATTGCCAGGTCAATCACCGTGGTGATGATCCGGGCAAATACAACGACTCCCGCTTTTTCGGTCAGGTTATCCTTCTTCTTTTCACCCATCTGTGGTCAGTTCCTCCATGATGCCGGCAAGTTGACGGGTCGTATATTCGGGTGAAAATTCCAGGTCCGTTTCCCGTTTCCGGGTAATCTCCACCGGTTTTTCACCTTTCTCTTTTTTCTGGACTGCAGCTGAAAGAAACCGGGCAATGGCATTACTATCCTGATTTTCAAAATGGACCCCGGCACCCGCCCGGGCCAGAATCTCCCCGATCTCCGGGTTTGGAGCGATTGACAGAATTGGCTTGTTGCTGTTCAGATATTCCCAGAGTTTCGCGGGAATAATATGCTTTCGCTCTCTGCTTGTGCTCAACAAGAGAAGATCCGCCTTTTTGAAAACCGAGGGTGCCATGGAGGGCAGAACTTTTTCGTGTGTAATGAATTGTTTGGCCAGCCCCAGTTTTTCGAGATGATCTGAATCGCTCTCTTCAAGACTGCCGAAGGAGTGAATGCGAATCTTATCCCGTTCATCCGGCGTTAGTTTGCCGAGAGCATTTGCCACCGGTGCCGCCGGGCTCAGACGACGAAATGACCCAAAAAATAGGAGGTTCAGCCTTGATGAATTTATCTCGGCATCCCATTCTCCATCGCTGGATTCTTGATCAGCAGGATGATAGGAGTTATAAATCGTTGCTGTTTTTTCTTCATCAAGTCCGTAATGCTTCTGATAGGCCCGCTCTGTCGCCTCTGAAGTAAATGTCACACGATCGGCAGCAGAAATAAATCTCTTTTCAAGCTTACGGTCTCTCCATCCTGAAAAGCGGGAACGACTTCGCAGATTCAGGTTAGTTAGGGTCCAGGGATCACGGAAATCAGCAATCCACGGCTTGTTCAGGTCCCGTGAGAGTTTGTGCCCTACCCAGTGCCCCGACCATGGATCTCCCGTGCTCCAGATGATGTCGGGATTTTCGGCCCTCGCCTTCTCCAGTATTTTGCCGTAGGAGCTTCTGAAAAGAAAAATCCAGGTATCCATGGGCACCTGACTGTCAAACCATTCAGCAAGCCAATCTGCTGTCCTGTTTAGCAAAGTGTATCTTTTATCTTTGCTGCCTTTCCGGGAAGAAGCGGCCGTTCTGTCAAACGGGGGGGTGAGCGCAAAAATCTCAATACCGTCGAGAGCTTTTTGTTCGTCTGTCGTCAGTTCGCTCCGGGAATCTTCAATCGTACATATCACCGGTTTCCATCCTAAAGATTCCAGATGTATTGCAAATTTATAAGGGCGCAAGGAACCGACCCGCCTGCGAGGCACAAAATAAGGGGCTATCATGAAAACCGTTTTCATTGCGTAAAGGTAGGCAACACCAGTCAGAGATAAAACGTACGTTTCTTATTTACCTTTTTTATTAACCGGATTCATCATCTGCATTTAGCCGGCTCCATATTCTGTCGGCCAGCTGAAAGAAAGGCTCTTTTTGATGATACCAGCCAAAATGTAAAAAGTAGGGTGTTACGTAGAGGTAATCCCCTTTTCCCGGAAAGATCGTAAAGATATTAATGAGCAGTTTTTGCAGCCAGCGTATAGGAAAACCCCGAAAATTATAGACAAATTTATTCGTGTAATAAAGGCAGCTTACGGATTCGAATTCGGGGTCATACTCTGTAAAGGAGTCTATAAAATCGAGCTGCACGCTCTCATAGCAGTTAAACCATGGATAGACCTGCATTTCGAGAACAGCCATCGCCATGGCCAGGCTCCACTCGCACGACTCCTCGCTGCGCCCCTCCTCTTCGGTACGGCTCCGGAAATGCGTTTCCGCTTTTTTTGAGAGAAGTTCAGTTGCCTTATCACATACCGATTTTGCCTTCCCGTAATCAGCTGCGTACATAAAACCGGACTGTATCCTCGGCAGATATGTAATGCCAAACCGTTTCAAGGTTCTTTTGCGGCGTCCCAGAAATATATCCTTTACGACGCCTATTCCTTTCGGTCCGCCAAAAAAATTATCCGCTGAATGATTGCCCGTTGCAGTAAATTTATAGGCTGAGAGTGATCTCCATAACCGGTCGGGGTTTCTGCATATGACAATATCGCCATCAAGGTAGATATTTTTTTCGAATGGCATAAAATCGCAAACGTTATGCTTAAAGCCGGTAATAGACCGGTTCTTTTCCGGCAGTATAAAGACGTGATCGAATACCGTCGAAAGCTCTGGTTTATTCAGATAATCTGCATGCTCTTTAGTACAAAAAATAGCAACCGGTCTGTGGTTGTCATGTCTGCGCAGGGTTACCACACTCGCAACTGCGTATTTCAGGTACTTTAACTTGCCATAACAGTTATAAACATATCCCTCAGCCCCGTGCTTTTTCCCCTCAAATGTATCCGCCATAGGAACCGTTTAATCAGGTTGATGAGCGAGCGGCTCTTCGCTCAAGACTCTCCATAAGGGCATCGAAGCCGCGCTGTCGTATGATATTCTGGAACTGCCGGTGATAGGATCGCGCCGTGGATACGTCGTCAATTTCCATATCGGTGATCATCCACTGTCCGTCAATTCGCTCCATATCATAGTGAACAGGTGTTCTCACATTTTCAAGTTGGGCGATGGTTTGAACGCGCGCATTGTTGCCATCCACAGAAATATTCTCATATGTAACTTCGGCTCTGTAAATATCGAGCCGGTTCAGAGACTGGTCTCGTACTATGGTCGAGAAAAGAGAGACAAACTTATCTCTTTGTTCCGAACTGATCTCATCGAATGTGTCATCGAGAGCATATGCGGCCATCGACCGGAAGTCTATCACTCCGTTAATAATCTCTTTTAGTTCGTCCCTCTGTTCTTGAGTATACGAAGTGCCTTTAGGGCCAAGAAGCTCTTTAATCTCATCATCCCGGTCGTCTAGCATTTGTCGAATCTCCTGTTCGCCGTTTTGCGCAAACAGTGAAACCGCCATTAACAGAGATAGAGTGATGGAAAACAGTGTTTTTAAATACATAATCGTAAGGTTAGTTTAAACTCAGCTGGTTAATCGGAATGCCCGCAGCTTTGTAGAGGGTTGCTACCTTTGTATTCAATTCGAACACATTTTGTTTCAATTCAACCCTGGTTTCCAGTTCTTTCTGCACAGACTCAATTAAATCATCTACTTCACCAAAACCAAAATCGTAGTCGAGCTGCTCCTGGCGCACCCAGTTTCTTGATATCGTAAGCACTTCTTCAAGCTGCCTTACTTTGGTCTGAGCCACAACCGCTTCGCGATAGCGTTCATTCAGCTCAAGCGTTATACCGTCACTCAGGGCGTCCTTCAGGTTTCTAACCCTTCTGTGCTCGATTTCAGCACGTGCAACATTCGTTCGGGTTGATAAAAAGTTCAGATTCTGGCGAATGCTCAGGCCAACCGCGGCAGATGCATAGTTGGTATTGTTAATAATAAACGGGTTGGTTTGGCGCGGACGATTGGGGGTATTCGCATAGCTGCCCGACAAACCTAAAAAGAGTGACGGATAATTTTGAGATCTCACCGCATCGATCGATTTACTTGTAGCTTCAATTCCTGCTTCGGCCCCGCGCAGTTCCGCTCTGCTGTCCATCGCAATCGCTTCATAGAAACTGAAGGGTTCCAGTTCAAAAGGAACGGCTTCGATGAAGTCTTGCTCCGGTAAAAAGACTACTGAGCCATCTGAACCGAGTGCATAGCTCCAGATTCTTCTGACTGAATCGAGGCTCTGCTGAACTTCAACCCTTTGAACCTCGAATTCTGCTTTAAAAATTTCAAATTTAAAAATATCTGACTGTTTCAGATCAGGGTCACCATCCTCCTCCATTTCTCTGAGCTGACGTTCAACCTGCCTCATCTGGGATTCAGCATCCACTAGAATTCGATCCATTTCTAACGCCAGCAGGTAGCTGTAGTACAGTTCAAGGAGCTGAATCTCAATCTCTTTTTTTTCTGCTTCGAACTGGAATTCAGCTGCTCTTACAGCGTGCTCAGTCGCTTCAATTGCGCTGTTAATCGCACCCCATGTAAAGATGGGCTGCACAGCACTGAGTTCAGCACGAGTAAAGATAGCCCAGTCTTCCCAGTCATTCGAAAGATTTGGATCCAGGTAAAACTCACCGGCTGTAAGGTCATCACGCTGACTAACCACACCTGGTATAACACCGTGCTGGGTACTGAGTTCTATTCTTGGCAGAAAACGTTGATTTCTTGCCTGATCAGCCCTGTTTTCCGCAAGATCTACAGCATTATTGAGATAGGCCGTTTGTCCCGAACGTTCAAGTCCCCGCTCTATAAATTCGGGCAAAGATACCCGAACTGT
The DNA here is from genome assembly GCA_964552935.1 of uncultured Rhodohalobacter sp. Taxonomy (GTDB): domain Bacteria; phylum Bacteroidota; class Rhodothermia; order Balneolales; family Balneolaceae; genus SW132. The sequence continues at coordinate 5,950 of CAZKIZ010000214.1, forward strand.
ATCCTGAGCCGACAGATGATCGCTCAATCCCAATTGAATGATTAAAGCTGCAATTAATGATAAATAGAGATGCTTCATGTTATATGAATTGTAGTAGTATGGATAGATGCATCGCAAAAACGTGGCAGGATCTATATTATTTAAAAAAAAAGCTCCAATGGTTAGATTGGAGCTTATTTCTAATTAGAAAGCGGAGGGAGAGGGATTCGAACCCCCGGAGACTTGCGCCTCAACGGTTTTCAAGACCGCCGCAT
>CAZKIZ010000215.1:0-6202 GCA_964552935.1 uncultured Rhodohalobacter sp.
ATATTGGTATTGACTCTGTTTAAATCGCCAAAACTTGACATGTTAAATCACCTTTATTTTTGTTTCTATAAACTTCACGTGTCTGCTTACGGAGGTTATCGAAGGGGAATAGGTGATCTTAAGTTTTATAAAAGAAAAAACTGAAAAGGCAAAGGTGAGACGAAAAAGCTTTAATCGGTTACAAAGAACAAACTATACAACTTAATGTTCGCAATTTACAAGTCATTTTTGCTCCTAACGGCTTATTTTTTCGCAAAGTAGTTTTTATTAACACATTTTATTGTGCCAACTCCTTTCGATAATTGACGTTCAGGTGAGTAAAATTTGAAGTTTTCCAATAATTTTGTGATCTCATTTTTATCATTCATTGAATGATATTCTAGCATTATCACTTTTATCGAATCAAGCATAGGCTTAAGGCTTTTTAAAATTGGAACCTCTGCGCCTTCTGTATCAATTTTCAGGACGTCGATTTGGTTAATGTTTAATTCTTTGAATACTTCAAATGCATCTCTAATCTCAATTGATATCTTTGATGCTCCTTTGTACGAAATTGATGTACTGCTAGCACCTGTGTTTACTGGATTCTGATACAACGTCAAATTTCCATTCTTGTCCCCCAACCCAAAAAAGTATTTCTCTACATTTTTCTGATGCTGTGTATTAATTTGAAGTAATGGAAACACTTGTGGGTTCGGTTCAAAACTGTAAACTTTTGCATCATTACACCATTTTGATGCGTAAAGAGCAAATGCCCCAATATTTCCACCTATATCTACAATAGTTGAATCGCAGTTAATACTGAAACCAGCAGGCAGGCTATATTCATGTTCTCTAAAAATATTCTTTAATCTGAATATCTCATTTTCTGGAATAAGTATTTCAAACTCCTCAACTTTGACATTGATGACTTTAGATGGAAGCTTTAGCTTTTCTTCCAACTCCTCAGTGAATGAAAATTTCTCCTCCAGAGAGATACTGAATTTATTTTTCCTCAACACCTCCACATTCCCATCCAACAGCTCCAGCATCTTCTTCTCCTGAGCTCCACTTAACTACGTGCTCAGGTCTTTGAGTGAGATCCACGCCTCAACGGTACGGACGGTAAGCCAGTTTTTGAATTCGGTTTTTATCTCGGTGTGATCCTGTTCCGGCATGGGCGGCAGAAATGGAAGTTCCACCTCCATGTTTTCCTGTCCCAGTTTGGTGGTTTCCATCAGCTTTTGCATCACCTCTACCGCTTGTCCCCGCTTGCCCAAAGCGTTGAGCACGCGTGCAAGTGTAAATGTCACTTCAACACCATTTTCTCCGCTATTGTAGAGCTGAACGAGCTGCTGAGCAGCCGCAAGCATCCAGACACCCTTTCGGCTGCGGCTCGCTTTATCGCCGGCCTTCTCTTTTTCTGCCGCACAAAGGTAGTTGAGCGCGGACAGATAGATTTGATTCTGTGGTGACAGACTCTTCTTCTCCCAGTCTTCCAGGATATGTCTGGCCCATTGTAATTCACCGATCACATCTTTCCAAACCCCGGCTTCGGGTTCTTCCGGGGTATAATTTTCATCATGAATCCACCCTTTTTCGGAGAGCTCCTGAATGTTTTCCGCCTTCAGAGCGATCAGATTCTGCAGATATGGATCCAGCCCTGATCCCGAATCAAATGGCGTGAGCAGTCCGGGACCCAGAATGTATTCATACAGCGTGTATCCGAAATTACTAAATTGATCAGCTAGAGTGGAAGCTTGCTCGCGGTTTTCTCCCATCGCAAGAAGAACTACCGGACTGTTCTCTGTCAGAACATTTTTGGCTCCTTCAATCGCAGCCGCTTCGTGTCCGTTCAGATCCAGTTTTACCAGGTCAATCTTTGGTTCTCCTTCAAACGACCACCAGCTATCGAGCGTGATTGCAGAGACCTCTTTTTCACCTTTTTCATACAAACGATTCAATTCGGGTGTTTCTCCCTCAATCCACGAACGCTTTCCCGGTTTATTGGAGAGAGCCTTCCCGAGCACAGTCAGGTTCTGGAGCCCATTTTCAATCTTACTTGTCTCAAGATAGTGCCTGGAGAGATCACCCGGTTCAAATGCAAAGACATGACCCGTTTTGCCAACGAGTTTGGCTGCCGGAAGTGCGTACACACCGAAACCTGCCCCTGCATCCACTACGGTCATTCCCTCTTTGAGGTAGTCACGCACAAAATCGAGCTCGTTTTCATACCACTGCTCCTGTTCCAGCAGGACATAGGGAGTCAGAATCTTCAGGTCGGGAGGCGTGCAGACCGTCACGCCATCTTTTGTTTTAATCTTATAGATCTCCGGTTGAGATTCTTCCTCCTCAGACTTCTCAACCTTTCCGTTCAGGTTATTTACCTCAGAATGTCCGTTTGCTGATCCATTCCGGTAAACCCCATTTTGCGCAAGTGTTGATTGCAATTCTTCTTTATCGTTCGATTCGGCCTGAAATTCCGCTTCAAGGGGATCAAGCTGCTCTAAAACATTCTCTGAATCATCTCTGTTTCCAGATGATTCGGTGAACTTTTTCAGAGCTTCACCCGAAATCGATTCAATATCAATATGACCTTTCCAGTTCTCTTTTCCCTGCTCAAATCCATCTACCCACTGCTTCCATACAGAACGCATCGCTTTGCCAAAATGGGCTCCGAAACGTTTTCCATCGGTCAAGGGTGAGTTTTCCACTTTTTTGCGGAGACTATTTCTCAGTTCAAAAAGTGCCTCAAGATCGGTAGCAAGCTCCACAACTTTATCAGAGTACTGCTCCCATGTATCCACTACCAGTTCCGGCAGCCCGGCGTTGATCAGGTGTGTGGTGGAGTGGCGGCCCGCAAATGTCGGTCCCGGTTTGGTTACCACCGGCACACCCATCCAGAGCGCCTCGCAGGTGGTGAGTCCGCCGGAATAGGGCCACGGATCGAGCGCAATATCTACTTGGTTATATTTTTCAAGGAGTTCGTCGTGAGGTGACAGGCCTTCAAAAACCAGTCTATCCCGCTCAATTCCACACGATTCCATTATTTTTATGATTCGTTCGCACAAGGCTTCCGTATCGTACTGTTTGCTCTTCAAAAAGAGGCGGCTCTCAGGCACTCGGTTCATCACACCGGCCCACTGCTTCAAAATTTCATCGTTTACTTTTGTAGGATTGTTGAAGCATCCAAACGTAATATATCCATTCTTCTTTGCGGGCAGCTCTTTCACATCCGGTGAATAGTCCGGCGGCATAAAGCAGATGTAGTCATCCGGCATACGCACCAGTTTCTCTGTGTAAAACTCCTCTTCGCCTTTAGGCGTCTCATAATGATCTGTCAGAAGGTAGTCGACCGACTTTAGACCGGTTGTATTAAACAGTCCGCCCACCCATTTCAGGATAATCGGCGCCGGTTCCAGCGCAACGGTTTTCAGGCGCGTATCTGCTGAGTGACCGGAAAGCTCTACAAGAATATCGATCTCATCTTCGCGAATCATTCGGGCAATAACGGCGTCGTTATATCCAATGACGGACTGCCATTTGTCGGCCGCCTCGTGAATTCTGCGCGTAACCTGATCGTACTTGTTATTCGTTGTATAACAGTATACTTCAAACTGGTCTTTTGGCAGATTCTCCAGCGCACGGGTAATCATCCAGCCGACAGGATGCGTTCTGAATCCGCCCGAAATAAACCCGAGACGCAGTTTTTTATCACGGCTGCGATCAAACGGCACCGGACGTTCAGGCTTCTCTTTCGGCGCAAAATGCTCATCCCATAGTTTGTGAGCCTCAAAAATCTCCTCTTTAGTCCGCCCGGGATTGTAATGAATCCCCATCAAATAGTTTGACAGCGACTCGAATGATCCGCCATGTTTTTCGAACGCAATCATATAGTTTTTCTCGGACTCTTCAAATCGCCCCAGCTCCTGAAGACACAGAGCGTAGTTAACCCGCACGCCACCGACATTCGGGAATTCAGGGATCATTTTTTCATACAGTTCTATCGCTTTTTCGTAGTTACCGATATACTTGAAATGTTCGGCAAGAGCTACTCGGGCCGGCAGGTTACGCGGTTCATCCTGAAGTACCGTATAGATATGCTCTTTTGCCTCATCGTAACGCTTGAGCTTCTGCAGAACTTCTGCCATCGACAGGTAGGCTTCGTAGTACCTTGCATCAACTTTAACGGTAATTTCAAACAGCTCCAGCGCTTTGTTCAGGTCACCCTGGTCGTTATAGATTTCCCCGATACGGTAGGCAACGCTGGCACTTTTCTGATCCAGCTGATTGGCTTTCTGATAGCATTTCAGCGCTTCATCCAATTTTGCCTGCGCCCTGTATACGGAACCCAGGTGAAGCCATCCCTTAAAAAACTCCGGTTTCAGCTGCAGTGCTTTCTCTTCATACTCCTCAGCCTGCTTGTAATCACCAAGATTAAAGTAGCAGATCGATACAGAGTGGTAGGTTTCCGGCTCATCTGCCCCCTCTTTTATAGACTCATATAGAAAACTAAGTGCTGTTTTGTACTCTTTTTTCTGAATGAACGCTATTCCTGAAAAGTGATAGACCGGCCACGGTACGTTTTTCCGGTTTACAAGAGGCTGCAATACTTTCATCGCCTCGTCCGGATTTGGTTTATTTTGATTCAGAAGGGCCTGGGCTCGGGCAAGTTGTAGTTTCAAAACAGTTCGGTTTGATCAGTTAAATTTTCTGCAGCATATCGTCTTCTCTTGATTGCAAAGAAAATGCCGGGCCCGGTTTACTGAAATGTGAATTATGTTATCTTAAACAATAACAACAACTTAAACCTATTTTCTAGCACCTTCAGGTACCGCTCAGATGAATGCATCAGGTCAATATTTCCATGCTGCAGCAAATTTTTTCCGCTTCTGGATTTCCAAATAAAGATCCTCTCTGGTTCTCGCGCCGGCATATTCAATTCTTCTTTGTGAACTATCCGGTTAAGGCTCACGCTGTTAAACCCGATAATGGCACCATCATCGAATGAATTGGCTTCATTTGTTGAACAATCAGGGTTTGATTTTAACCACCATTAGAATTTGGTGGATGAATGAAGAGCCCTGACCCACTCATTCGATAGCGGGAATCGATCGAATAAGTAGCCTTAAGTGTCCATAAAGCCACTTTACCCGAGAAATATTATAACTTTCTCATAAACCTGCAGACTGCTTAACCTTTTATTGGCAAAGTCGATAAATGTGTCAGACAGTAGGATAAAACCTGTTTTTTCGAACTCTTATAAAGAATCATGCGTAATCCACAACTTGTATATCAGCAGCAATCCGTTAAAAATGCATCACCGCTACAACTGGTAGTAAAGATGTACGATCTGGTCATCCAGTCAACGTATCGCGAAGATGAAAAGAAAGTGCGAGACATACTTTCAACCTTAATTACAGGTCTGAATTTTGATTACGAGCCGGCCGATCAGCTTTTTTCTCTTTACAGATACTGCCAGGAACTGGCGCGTAAAGGCAAGTTTAGCGAGATCAGAGAAGTACTTGAGCCGCTGCGCGATACATGGCAGGAAGCGGCCAGCCAAAGTGTGGTTTCTGTTAATGGACAGAATTAAGCAGACGTTACCAACATCAGCAGTTTAATGTAACCATCATGAATTCAGTACAAAGTCTTTTTCGAGACAATAACCCTTACGAAAAGTTCGTGCAGCAGCTCGTTCAGCTGGAGAGCCGCCAAAAGTTTCAGCTTGAAGCTCAGCAAAAAGAACAGCGGGAGCGTAAAACGGCTCTTGGCGATGTAAGTGCGTCTATCTCAAAATTTATCAGCCAAATTACGGAATTCGAAAATCCGGGAAACAACGCTTTTTCCCCTCTCAAAACATCTTCGTCAAACGAAAATGTGGTACGGATAAATTCTGCGGCAGGAATCGACAGACCTTCAAATTATAACATAACGGTCGACCGTATTGCGAGCAGCGACGTACTGCTCTCACAGGTGATGAATGGCGATGATTTTGATTTGGCTGCCCAGGGCAACGGATCACTCACGATTACTATCGGCGATAAGACCGAAACGATTACGGTTGATGTTCAGCGAGAAAATGAAGACGGCGTGATGGTTGATAAAACCAACAGTGAGGTGCTCGATTCGTTTGCAACTGCCATGAGCGAAGCTTTTGGCGATGAAGCGAGGGCCAGCGTATTCCAGGTGAACAACACCCAGGTTCAGTTTTCAATGCAGA
>CAZKIZ010000216.1:0-6189 GCA_964552935.1 uncultured Rhodohalobacter sp.
GGACTGAGTTTAGTGGTATTTAACAAATTTCAGAATCGAACTCAGGTTTTCAGCGTAAGATTATTGATTTTATCGATCCTTTCCAGTCCAACCTTGACACACCAATCTATAATTCCTTCAGTTTCTTTGGTGGCTACAACCCGCTCATTCTTAGCATAACCAAACTCTTTTTTTATAGCTATTTTTGCGTTTTCCAACGCGAGTATACACTTAAGGTCGTTTAGTTCAGGGTGTAAATCATACTGTCTGCGAAGACCAACTTCAATATTCTGGCATACATCCAGATGTTCATCGTTGTTAAAATCCATTTTTTTATCATTAGTGGTTAATTACGAGGCGCAAAAGGTCATCGCCTATTTCCCCCTTATTCAGAAGGGGGGACACTCCAAAATAAACTACATATTGACCAAAAAATTATGTGTACTTAGTTGATATCGAAGGATGGTTTATCGGTTTTAAATGACTGATTGTTCTCTATTTGCAATTTCCCCAACCAATCAACAAATAACTAATTCTCCATTCAACTAATCAACCAATCCACTATTGACACTAAGCTACTATTTTCTGTATATAAACCACCGGGATGCAATAAATAGGGCGAAATCATGGAGTTTACTAAAGAGCAGCAGGATATAATCAACTCAACAGGTAACATCAAGATAAATGCTGTTGCCGGGTCAGGAAAAACGACCACCGTCATTGAGTATGCAAAGGGGCGGCCAAAATCGAGCAGAATTCTTTACCTGGCTTTTAACAAATCGGTAAAACTTGAGGCGACGAAAAAATTTACTGACAAATCTCTGCACAATGTACGGGTTGAAACGGCCCACTCTCTTGCCTACAAGCAGATTGTATTCAGGAACAACTATAGGGTGAGACCGTTTGGTTACAAGACTTATGAAATTGCTGAATTGCTGGGACTTCAGGCAACCGGTGAAAAGCACGCTAAATACATTGTCGCGAACCACATCAACAAGTTCATTACCTATTTCTGCAACAGCGATAAGGCGAAAGTCCAGGATCTGAACTATCTGGAGACAATATCAGACCCAAAAGCGAAGAGATTTGTTTCAACATTCTATCCTTACATAGAGAAGCAGACGAGATTGCTTTTGAGTAAAATGAACCGGGGTGACATTGAGATAACGCACGATTTCTATCTCAAAAAGTTCCAGCTTTCAAATCCGACTCTTAACTACGACTACATCCTTTTTGACGAGGGTCAGGATGCGTCGGCCGCAATGCTCGATGTATTCTTTAACCAGAACGCTACGAAAGTGATTGTAGGTGATACGCATCAACAAATTTATGGATGGCGCTTTGCTGTGAATTCACTCGAAAAAGCAGAGTTCAAAACGTATCAGCTTTCAACAAGCTTCAGGTTTAGTCAGACCATTGCCGATCTGGCGGTGGAGATTTTGAAATGGAAGAAGATCATAGAGATAGAAGCGCCCTTTAAGATTTCCGGAAAGGGGAAACCGGGTAAAATCGAATCGAAAGCTGTCATTGCCAGAACCAATTTAGGTCTGTTGCTGAAAGCCATAGAATATGTGACAGAGAAAAAGAAAGTTGACAACATTTACTTTGAAGGCAACATCAATTCTTACACCTACGCAGAAGAAGGAGCCTCACTTTACGATGTACTGAGCCTTTATAACGGTAAACGAAGGCTCATCAAAGATAAGCTCATTAAACAGATGAAGAACATTGAAGAGCTTGAAGAGTACATAGAAAAGACTGAAGATGTTCAGCTCGGTATGATGGTTGAAATCGTAAAGGAGTATGGAAACAGCATCCCGACTATCATCAATAAAATAAAAAAGAAGCATATTGACACAGACGATAAGGAACATGCTGAGATGATCTTTTCAACCGTTCATCGCTGTAAAGGAATGGAGTATGATGCTGTTCAAATCGTGGATGATTTTATTTCGGAAGAGAAGCTGGAAAAGCTTGTATCTGACAACAAAAAAGAGGAGCTGGATATCGCTAAGCTCAATGAAGAGATCAACCTCCTGTATGTGGCTGTTACAAGGGCAAAAAACAGCCTCTATATTCCTGAAACGTTAATGCCTGCAGAACTGGAAGAATCAGGGCAAATCCGCATAACAGGAGCCGGGAAAGGAGTGGAAAAACAGGCTTCACCCAACCAAAGATCGAGAGTGAAAGCAAATAACGATGCTGTTGGTTTTGAGAATAGCTTTTCTGTTGAAAAAATCAGAAAAAAGCACAAAGCTGCCTATAAACCGTGGACACGGCAACTTGATAATGAACTGGCTGAAATGCATAGTGAGGGGATTGCTGTGAATGAGTTGGTGAAACACTTTGGGCGAACGAGAGGTGCCATTCTTTCTCGGATTAAGAAATTGCAGATTAAAAACTGAGTTCACCGATATCTGTTTCATCATGTGTTGGCCCAAAAAAGTTTTCTCCCAAAGGATTTATTTTCCCGGTTTCAGCTGCAATTCCGGATCCGTTTTTTGCGTCAAAATGGGGCAAACTTTCGAAACGCGCTTTAAACAAAGATTTTGAGGCCTTAACCGATAATGAAGTCAGGTTATTGAAAAACAACTATCAAGAAGTTCTTATTGATGTATATCAGCTTATGAAGGTCTGTGATGAACTCGGGATCTCAAGACCATAGTACTACTGCGATATCAGTAATGGTATCAGGATTTTTATGTTCACAAAGCACTTCAACTTGACAAAAATAGAAAAAGCCCGGATTCTCAGTCCGGGCTCTCAAAACGTATTCGTTGTTCTCTGCTGTTGCCCTACTTAATCAGCATCATTTGGCGTATTTCTGTATAAGTTCCGGCCTGCAGGCGGTAAAAATAGATACCACTCGACAGGTTCGATGCATCAAAACTCACCTCGTGCCAACCTGCATTTTTGGTTTCATTGACCAGGGTGGCAACACGCCGACCCAGGGCATTGTAAATTTGCAGCGTTGCGTGTCCATGCTCCGGCATGGCAAAGCGGATCTGTGTGGAAGGATTAAATGGATTCGGGTAGTTCTGCGCAAGTTCAAACGTAATCGGCGCAGTGTCTTCCGGATCTGTTGAGGTCGTCATCATAGTGGTGAACCGCCGCGTTTCTGACCATTCACTTTCTGTATCTGCCGCTACAGCTTTTACCCTCCAGTAATAGTCAGTCTGCTCATCCAGCCCGGAGATCTCTGTTTTTGATTCAGAATCGATCTTTTTTTCTTCTGTGTCTATTTCAAATGGGTCACTTTGAGACCACTGTACGGTGTAGCTTTCTGCACCGCTGACCACTTCCCACTCAAGAGTTAGAGTCAACGGCAGGTCTGTAGCTTCATTGTCGGGCCCTAAAAGTACGGGTGCAGCGAGAATCAGTCCGCATTGTTCACTATCGCCGGTGAATGTCCAGCTAAAATCCTCGATGATACTCTGCCGGGCTTCAGCTCCATCGCAGTAGAGCACTCCTTCCGCACCGATGGTTTGACTGTCCTGTAAGTTCAGCTGCGACCAGCCTTCGAGCAGCGCATCGTAATTTTCTCTTGAGAGGCCGGACCTGTTCAGAAATCCGTACGTTTCATGCCCAAACTCTCTTACATTTTCAACATTCCAGTTTCCAAGGTTTTGATCGAATGACTCTGCCCCTTCAAACATTCCAAACATTCTGTAAGCGCCGGAAACATCCCAGTCTCCGAGAGGCTGGTTGAATGAGGCCGCCTCCCTGAACATTGTGTTAAACCTTCCGACGCCGGATACATCCCAGCCGGTGATATCTCCGTTGAAATCTTCAGCAAAGGCAAACATTGACTGAAGCCAACTCGCTGAAGATAGATCCCAATCGTTTAAATCCTGATTAAACTGGTACGCTGCCTGAAACATCCCGGTGAAATTAGTTACCCGGGATACATCCCAGCTATTTAAATTCCGGTTGAATACTCTTGCCCCTGTAAACATACGCACCATACTGGTTACGGATGATACATCCCAGCCTGAAATATCCTGGTCAAAAACCCTGTTAAATTCGAACAGCCTGTCCATCCGGGTAGCCGATGAGGTTACCCATCCGCTAATATCACCGTTAAATTCATGAGCACCGCTAAACAGGTAGCTGAAATTTGTAATCGTGCTAACGTCCCAGTCCCAGTTTCCAACTGTGCCCGTTATGCCGGAGCCCCTGAACATGTGCTCAATAGTATTCACCCGGCTCAGATCCGGTATATCTTCAGCGGTTATCTCCAGGTTCCCGGTGCCTCGAAACGCTCGTGCCATACTTTGCCACTGTATATCGCCCCACTGTTTAACCTCAAGTATTTTATATATGTCGCCCTCATTGTTGAAATAGATTTGCGGAAATTTACCTGTAATTTCTACCCGGTAAATTCCTGCTTCCGGAAACGTAACTATCTGGTCACCGTTGATTTCGTTCATGGTGCCGTTAAGGGAGGAGTCATTCACACTTTCCCAATAAAGATTGTAGCTATACTCTTTATCGGTATTAGCTGTCGGAATAATGATTTGATTGTCATCCGAATCGCCATCGAGATCTGTTTGCCAGATTGTAATAAAAGGCTCCCCGTCAAAGCAATTACGGTCACCTGTGATGGTCCAGTTAAACTCATCAATGATATGGCTGCGGGCTTCGGATGAATCGCAGTAAAACAGGCCTTCCGCTCCCATCTCAACATCCGGCTGAAGCTGTAATTTTGCCCATTCAGTCAGGGTTTTATCATAATTTTCAGCTGTTAATCCCGAATTGTCCAGGAAACCTCTTGACTCAAAATTCATGGACGTAACGTTTTCGATGTCCCATGCTCCTAAACTCTGGTTAAATGAAGCTGCATTCTGAAACATAGCGTTCATACGAGTTGCACTTGATACATTCCACTCGCTTAAATCCTGGTTAAATGAGTGTGCGTTTCGGAACATATTGTTAAAGTTTGTGACTCCGGAAACATCCCAATCCGATACATCCCCATTAAAGTTTGTTGCGCCGGTAAACATGGCATTAAAGTTAGACGCATTTGTAACATTCCAGTTATTCAGATCTTGATTGAAGGAGGTGGCACCGCTAAACATCTGATTAAAACTACTTACATTGGTTATATCCCAGCCCCCAATATCCTGATCAAAAGCAACGGCACGACCAAACATCCCGCTGATAATTTCCACATTTGATAAATCCCATCCGCCTATATCCTGGTTGAACGCAGAAGCTCCCCAAAACATCTGCTGCATGCTCGTTACGAGCGAGGTATTCCATCCGGAAATATCGCCATTAAAAGCCCTCGCCAGATAAAAAAGGTGCCGAAAATTCGATATGGTTTCCGTATCCCATGCCCAATTACCGGTTGTTCCGGAAATACCAGAGCCGCTGAACATTCCCTGCAGGCTCGATACATTGCTTAAATCGGGTGTATCAGTGGCTCTGATTTCCAGATTAGACGTACCATAGAATGCCCATTCCATACTCTCCCAGCTAATATCGCCCCATTGTACCACATCTGTAATCATTTCCTTATCTCCTTCATCATTGAAATAGATTCGGGGAAAATCACCTTTGATAGCAACTGAATACGTTCCCTCTTTATCGTAGGTGTGGGAGGCATCCCCGGTCACATTCGATGTTTCTGCGCCATCTCCCCAGTAGACAGAGTAGCTGTAACCGCCGCCCTCAGTCGGAATGGTGAGCTCCTCACCGTCTGCCGAAGTGTGCCATCTCGTAACAAAGGCTCCTTCACAGGCCGGAACAACGGAGTCTCCCTCAACAGACCAGTTAAACTTGTCTGTTAGTGTTTGACGTGCTGCAACAGCCCCGCAATACTCCATTCCGCTAGCTCCGAGATCAACATTATCCTGCAAGTCCTGATCTGCCCATCCAATTAACGTATTGTCGTAATTATCAGGAGACAGGCCTGAGTTACTGAACATCCGGAACATGCTCACAACATTGCTTACATCCCATTCAGATAAAGAGTGATTGAATGATTCCGCATTTTGGAACATACCCTCCAGTCGCATAACATTAGAGATATCCCAGCCACTGAGGTCGGCACTAAATTGACCTGCATCTCTGAACATTCTTGTCATATCCGTTACACTTGACACATCCCAGCTGCTTATATTCTGATCAAATGAGCCGGCATTATAAAACACCTCCCGCATTCTGTTCACAGAAGAGGTATTCCACGAACTGATATCACGGTTAAAG